>DATGJN010000077.1 GCA_035295165.1 bacterium | reverse complement strand
GCGCCGTACACTTCCACCCGCTCGGACGGAAACAGCCATGTGGCGTGGGCTACGCTGGTCACCGTCGCGATGACGCCGCTTCGGCATGTGAGCACCATCGCAAACCCGTCCAACTCGCGGTAGACGCTCTGACGAGCCCGGCCCTGGATCGCCGCCACGTCGCCGAACAAGAACCGGACCATGTCGAACAGGTGCACGGGCGTCTCGTAGAGGAAGCCTCCGGTCACGCGCGGATCGGCCGTCCACGGGGGCTGCTGAAGCTCACCGCGGTTGTGCTTCATCTGGGCGGCGATTGGCGTCAGGCGACCGTCGTCGATCAGCCGCTTCGCGAACCGGTACACGTTCGCGAAGCGGCGGTTGAATCCGATTTGGTAGATGCCGGCGGCGCGCCCGGCCGCTTCCCGGATTGCCCAGGCACCGTCGAGTGACGTCGCCATCGGTTTTTCCGAGAACACATGCACGCCGTGCGCGAGCGCCCGCATCACCGGCTCGACGTGGTGCGTGTTGGGCGTGGTGATGTAGACGGCCTGGACGCCCGCGTCCAGCAGCGCGTCGAGGTCCGAGAGCGATGCGGCGCCGGTTTCCGCGGCCAACCGCGCTGCGGCCTCGGGCACCGCATCCGCGACCCCGACGAGTGTCACGCGCGCGTCCCGACGCAGGTTGAGGGCGTGGATCCGGCCGATGAATCCCGCGCCGAGCACGCCGACCTTGAGCGACATCTACACGCTCCCGGTGGCGGCGCCCCGTTGCGCCCCGCACCGGATCGTGAGTCTACTCCGCAGCGATACGAACGTGTTCGCGAAGCCGACGCGCGGCAGCGTCGGCGCGAACGTCGTCCCCATGATGATGCCCACCGCCCGGTCCACCACGTTGCGGTGCCTCACGACCTTGCGAACACGCCAGACCATCCTGAGCCTCCCGACGCATCGTATCCCCGTGTGGAGTCGCCGGACTATTTCGTGGCGTAGGCCCGCTGGACCCCTCCGCCTGCCCGCCCGTCGCCCCGACGGCTGGCCCACGATGCCGGCCGGTGCCCACTGCCGCGTCTGGTCTCGTAGAGATAGATCGTGAGCGCCGCGGTCACCGTCCGAGTGCCGACGAGACGCCCCTCGCCGTCGAGGGCGTGAAGGATGACGCGGGCGCTCGGATACATCCCGTGCACCAGCCACACCCGGGGATGCCCGGCCACGAGCGGGGGCACCCGCGCGGCGTCGGCGTCCGCGAGCGGCGGAAACAGCGTCCGGCTGGCGCCGAAGTCCGCGGGCACCCCCCGCTCGTCGACCTCGGGATGATAGCGCGCGAAGTAGTAGTCGAACGCCGGCTGCACGTACGGGACGTAGAACAGTACCAGGTCGCCGGGCGCTACCCGCGCGGCGACGTACGCCGCCGCACGGTCCCACCCGCGCAGCACATCCCCCGCCACGTCGTCGCGGTAGTGTGCGAGCACGCCGACGACGGCGACGGTCGCGACCACGGCCACCAAGCCCACCCGCACCCACGGCAGACGGATCCGCTCCAGACCGGCCGCGATCGCCAGGGCGAGCGGCACGTCGGTCCACAGATACGCCCGCTTCACGAACACCGGGCCAACGAGCGAGACCGCGATCAGGCATGCGATCGGCACGACCCAGAGCGCGGTCGTCAGCGCCACCCAGTGCGGCTCGTGCCGCCAGATCGCGCGTCCGAGGAGAACCAAGCCGATGCCGACGGCCGCGGTCGCGGCCGGGGCATAGGGATTGAGCGCGTACCAGTGGACAACGGTTCCGCCCTCCACCTGGCGCACAAGCAGGAACAGTTCGGGCAGACACAGCGCCGCGACGGCGAGGTGGGCGCCCACCCAACGCCGGACGAACGCGGGGCGATCGCTCCGCGGGAGCGTCCACGCAACGCACGCAAGCACCACCAGCACCGCGACGGGAAACAACGCCGCCGTGTAGTCGGTCCACATAGCGCCGGCCGCGCCGCCGACGTACGCGGCCCAGACCGCCCACGTTCCCCGCTCGCCGACGAGCAACCGTGCGAGTGCGACCATCGCCGCCGCCAGCCCGAGCGTCTCGAGCGCGTACATGCGGGCCTCCTGGCTCCATGTCACCAGGTCCGGCGCAAGCGCGACCAGGAACGCCGTGAGGAGACCGAGCGGGCGGCCGCCCACGATCCGCCCGAGGCTGTACCCGAACACGACCGTGAGCAGCCCGCTCAGGACCGAGGGCAGGCGCAGCGCGACGACCCCATCTCCGAAGATGTGCATCCACCAATGGAGCGTGACATAGTAGAGTGGTGGATGATCGTCGAGCCGGGCGAGCACCGTCCAGATATCGGCGATGGGGTGCCGGGCAACCCAAACCGTGAACGCTTCGTCGATGTCGAGTGAACCAAGCCCGATCCAGTGGAGACGGACCGCCGCCGCGAGCGCAAGCACGCCCCACAGCGTGAGATGGTGCCACGTCGGCGGTCGGCGGCCGGCTTCAACCGGCGATGCCGCCTCGTCGCTATGTGCGTGCATGGCCATGGCGCCTGTTCCCGCTCCGCCGGTAAGGTGCGTGAGGATTGCAGTGTTGGAACCGGGGCGCCGAGAATCCTCCTCCGCGCCGCCGGCGCGGGCTAGGGGTCTTGGAGGGCGGCGTCCAGGCTGCGGAACACCGTGAGGCTGTGGTCGCGGTCCAAGATGTCGATCAAGCTGCGCAGCAGTGCAGATGGATTGGTCAGCGCCAGTCGCGCCCCGAGCATGGAGGCTTTCTCGTGGTACCGCAGCAGCGTCTTGACGCCGATGCTATCGATGTACGCGACGTCCGTCATGTCGACCAACACGCGTTGACTGACCTTCAGCGCCTCGGCCAATCCGGTCTTCAAGATCGGGTGCGTGCTCAGGTCCACCTCCCCGACCGGGCGCAACACGACCGCCCCTCCACGACGCTCCGCCCGCAGGGCAAGCGTCGGGCGGTGATGTTGTCTCAGCATTGGCAGCACCCCGTGAGCGGCTGGCGGGTTACGCGATACGCACACTCTACCGGTGCCGCGTTAAGAGGGGATGATGGGGAAGGTTAAGATTGGACGAAGGGCGCGGCGCGCTAGATGAACTTGTGTGCGACGCGCCTGATCGCGGCCTCGTCCCACAGGCTCCGGTCGCCCACGCGGGCGACCGCGGGCGGGAAGCTGACCCACCCGATCATTTCTTGCACGCGCGCCTCCGAGGTTTGCAACAGCTCGGCCAACTCCGGCAGCGTAGTGAACGTGTGGGTCTCTTCCGTGTTGGCAATACTGACCCGGCGAAGGTGAAAGTACCAAAGACGAGGCAGATGCTGCTCCACATACCGACACGTGCGCACGAGCGCATCATATGCCGATCCGGCACACGCCGACAAGTGGAGCTCGGTGCCGTGCTCCACCACGACGACCTCCGGTCTTACCTCAAGATCACTCGGCTCGACCGCCTCCGCAAGGTTCGGAATCACGGAGGAGCGTGACCAGAACATCGCGCGCCAACGACTCATGGGACTCCCGTGGTGGCCCCCACCAAGCATCTTGCCCGCGCCACGGGCGATTCCAAACCACGGCCCCCGACTCCGGGCCTGCGAGCCGGCCCCCAAAACGAAACAGGCCCCAGGCTCCGCTGGGGCTCTTCGCGCCGGTGCCGTGTGCGTTCGCTACCGCATATCCGACGCGCCCAAGGTGAAATGTGTGGTGCCGGTGTGAGAGTTCCGAGTCGCCCTTACTCGCGCAGCGGCTTGAGTGCCGCGGCCCACTTCCGCAGTTCATCGAGCATGGCTCGGGCTGACTGCTCATGCTGATCGGTGGCGACGAAGGTCTTCGTGTCGTCGATGTGCTTGGAAACGAACGGGATCGCCACCCCGACAGGCAACGGCATGACGCTGACCGATGTGAGCAGCGGTTTGATGGCCTGCACGGACCGCACGCCGCCCGACATCGCACCGTAGCTCACGAAGCCCGCCGGCTTGTAGCTCCATTCGTACAGCAAGTAGTCCACGGCGTTCACAAGTGCGGGAGGCGCGAAGTAATTGTATTCTGGCATCACCAACACGAAGGCATCGGCCGCGCTCACCAACTTGCTCCACGCCTTGGTGTGCTCGTGCGCGTACTGCCGCATTCGCGGATGCGCGGGCTCATCAAGCAGCGGCAGGTTGATCTCGGCCAAGTCAGCGAGCGTGACGTGAAACGCTTCGTGCCGCTCGGCCACCTTCACGAACCACTGTGCGACGGGCCAACCGGCCCGACCCGGTCGCGTGCTGGCGATGATGACGAGGAGATTGAGCATCGGTCGCTCCAGGTGAATCTCGTCTTGAGACGATACCACTGGGCTGGAACGGACGTGGGCAGGTCACCATTCCCCGTGCCTTCCGCCTTGCGCTCGCGAGCGCGACCTCGGCGCCGGACCGATGACTTCGGCGAGATCCACGGCAATTGTTGCGCCGTCTCCTCTCGTTGCGTGGAATAGGCGTCGCTGATCCCGTTGGTGTCGCGCTCGTGTCGACTGAGCCGGAGGGTGGCGGTGCTTTTCACGTCGCAAGATCGGGTGCCCGCCGGATGCCTCCGTCGACGGCGAGCCCGTATGCTAGGAGCCAAGACCGTTGGGCAGGGCACTCGCCAAGGGGGATGCCGTGGACAAAGTCAAGGTCGTGTCGGCGCCGAATTGCATGGGACTGCTTTGGGTCGGAGGATGGCTCTTCACAATCGGATTCCTCCACCTGGTGTTCTGGAACGGTGTCCTAGCGATCGTCTTGTGGCCCTACTACCTCGGGACGACGTTCAGCGCGCTGACGCACTAACCGGGAATCGCCACGCTCGGTGCGCACGCAGGAAGGGTCCCGCCGACTGTGACTCTCGTCCGCGCACAGGCCTCGGCGGCCGCAGTTCCATCGCTGTGTACACCCAACGTTCATGTGCACTACCACGAGCGGCTCAACGTCGCGTACAGGATGAGTGCATCCAAGGCGATCGGCATCAGCTTCGTCGGGCCAGCGAACGAAGCCATAAGAATCAGTTGAACCCCAGCACCCGCGACCGCGAGTGGCCGCCACCAGCCGAACGGCACCCACCAACCCAGGACCGAGAGAGCGGCTGGGAAAAGCAGCCCCGCGCTCGTCGCGGCAATGAAGAAGCCGCCTAGTGGAAACCCTGAGGGTTCCGGCGAGAGTTCACCGAGCGGCCCATGCTCCCCGTACGCCCAAGGCCATGCCCACTTGAGCAGTCCGAGAAACGTCCTCTGAGCCTGTTCGTCAAGGGGCGTGAGGTAGGATGCTGAAAGATGCGCGCCAACGAGAAAGACGATACCCAGGACCCACCGCGGCATCAAGGAGAGCATGTTCCGTCGGTCGCCATGTCTTGTGGCCCTGCTCGCCTTCGCCGAATCGCGAGGGTCGGCTGGGATGGGCGCGACTGCCGGGCCGGACTCCGCGATCTCAAGTGCCAGTCCACTTGCGCCGATCGGGATCACGCCCGAACGCGTCCGGGCGCGCGGGCGACGACCGCCGCGATGAGCAGTCCCACCAACCACCCACTGCATCCGGGTCGGCCGGCGAAGCGAGACCCCGAGCACCAGGGACGCGGACGGAACGCTCCCGGCGAGCCACCACGGGATGCGGACCGCCAGGGTACGTGCCGCCCGTGCCGATCCCTGCATTGCAGGTCCGCACCGACCGGATACGGGCGTCAGGACCGCCCACGCGGTGGCGCGTGCCGCCCCGGGGCCGTGCCGTCCTGCCGCCGGTTCGCCTAGACGGTGCGCACCTGCACCCGGAGCGTCATCCATTCCTCCCCGGCTTCACCGCCGTTGGTTCACCGTGTCCACGCCGTTGGGCGTCCGCTCCGCCATCGCTTCCTGGTATCGTTCGGGCGCGTATCGAGCGGCGAGCAAACCGGTTGCGTCCTCGAGGTTGATGGGCTGCACGAGCACGCCTTCCTGACCATAGGGCAAGTACGCCTGGCACTCGCCGGAGGGGGTGATGAGACTAGTCGCCGATTCCTGAAAGCGCAGCGCATAGTTGACACTGGCAAAGTAGATTGTGTTCTCCATGCTGCGCATCATCATGGCCTTTTCGTAATAGGGCGCGCCGGTCGTGCCCCATTGCGTCAGGCGGACACCTTGCCGGTCACTGCCCGTGTGGTGGGGGTGAAAGACGATTTTGGCGCCCCGTACCGCTGCCCATCGCACGGTTTCGGGATAAC
>DATGJN010000076.1 GCA_035295165.1 bacterium | reverse complement strand
CTGAGTGACAGCGACAGGAGGAGTGGTGGTAGGCACCCTCTCAGAGTACCTCACCCGTGGCGGCGCGGACAGGCAACCGCCACGGGGACAATGCGGATTAGTGCTTACGCTTCGGCCGAGGGAGGAGGGAGGTGAAGAGCGTCTCGATCGGGGGCTTCCCCGCTTTGGTAGCTGCATCCAAGGTGGTGAGGTGGGCCCAGAGCGTCCCGTGGCAGAGAGCGACATCCAGCTCGCGCAGTACCTTCTCGATCTTCGTGTTCTTTGGGAGCGTCCCGGCCTTCATCATGAAATGAAGCGCCAGGACGGCATCCGACAGGGCGGCGACATAGCCCAACAGGCACGCCGTATCGGTCGCCCGCGCAGCCGCCGAGTCGGGATCGGTGATCCCGGCCTCCTGCCGGATGCGGCGAATCGCGTCCGGCATAGCCGTTAGCGACGCATCCGGGAACTTTGACAGATCCGACAAGTGGGCGACGATATCGCGACGCGCCATGAGCATCCGGAGCGGCCCGGTGGCTGGTTTTCCAAGATTCGGGAACAGGCTCTCCAACCCTCGTATATCCAACACAGACGGGTCCTCCTTCGGTTGGTGGGAACGCTGCGATGTCTGCCTCTTGCTCACGACTAACTTAAGCGAAGACTTCCTTGTAGCAGCCCCACGAGAACGTTTCTTGGAACCAGACGAACGTGGCTTGCGAGATGCTGACGTCATTGTAGCTGCCTCCTTTTTGGCGCCGCGCATCGTCCTATGATGCCCGATTACGGCGCGCAGGTCCTCTTTCGGCAGCCCAATGGCGGAGATCTCGGCGGAGACCCCGGCTTGTGGCTTTGCACCCCCTAATTTCGCAGAGGGTACCTTTTCGAGAGGATCGTACCCCAACCGCCCGGTGGGACGATTGGGGCACCAGTATAGAACGCTAGGCCAACCGTATGGGGAGATAACCTCCGATGAGCCCGTGGTTTGCCGCACCAAACGCTTTCAGATACCGCTTGCGGCGTTAGCGCGCAAGATCTATCGTAACGTCTCGCAGTCTTTTATGGAGGGAGGAAAATGGGACGGCTCAATCTGCCGATTCTTCTTGTCGTCCCTGCCAGTCAGCATCGTTGAACATCGAGCGAACAGGTGATCGCATAGATGGGGTGCCCACCCATTTGACAATCACGTCGCATATGCTGACGGCAAGTAGGTAGGGTCAGGCATAGAGGAGTGACACGATGGTACAGGAGACACTTGTCAGGGCACGAAGCGACCAGGAAGGCCTCTTGACGTCCCGCGAAGTAGCTCGTTTGTTGCACATGTCCGAGCGATGGGTGCACGAGCGTACGCGGCGGCGGGAAATCCCTTGTTATCGGTTTGGCAACGTCCTCCGGTTCGATCGTGCAGAAATTCTGGCATGGATCCAGCAGTGGCGGGAACATCCAGAACGCTAGGGCGCGAGGTGAGCCATGGGGCTCGTTAGGCGTGGGAAGTACTGGTGTATCCGTTATTACGGGCCAGACGGACGCCAGCGCTGGGAAACGATCAGCCCCAACAAGAAGGAAGCCGAGACGGTGCTTGCCCAGCGCGTCTACGAGGTGCGATCGGGGAAATACCCAATTCTCCGTCGACGGAGTCGGCTCCGGTTCAAGGATTTCGCGAGAGACTGGTTGCGTGCGTACGCGGAACCGCACACCCGCGTCTCGACGTTCACCGGGTACGAATGGCTGATCCGTTGCCACCTCATTCCACGGCTCGGCGACAAGCTGTTGACCATGCTCACTCCCAAAGACGTGCAGGAGTATGTGGCGGCCAAGCGCGACGAGCGCCGAGTCTCGTTCCGGACGATCAACCACAGTCTCACGGTGTTGAACGAGATGCTCGAGCATGCGGTTGAGTGGGGACATCTGCCCGTGAATCCCGCTGGCCGGGTACGGAAGCTAAAGATTCCGAAGCAGCCGCAGAAGATCTGGATGATCGCGGAAATTCGCCGATTCCTGTTTACGGCCCCAGACGAGTGGCGACCTCTCTTTTTGGTCGCGGTCTTCACCGGCCTCAGGCTAGGGGAACTCCAAGCGCTCGCCTGGAAAGGTCAGAGTTCACCGAACTTCACCACCAACAAGCTGGAGGTCTCCCAAGCCCATAGCCAACGGGGTCGGACGATCGGCCCGACGAAGTCGGATAACTCCGTGCGCGCGGTCGACATGGTACCATCCGTGCGAGTGGCCTTGCGAGAGCTGCGCCAACGCCGTCCCCAGGGGCTCGTGTTTCCTGGTCCCGATGGCGGTGTCCTCCCGAGCTGGACCGTGCATGATCATGGTTGGGCGCCGGCCCATGCCAGAGCCGAGGTCAGCTATATCCCATTCAAGAATCTCCGCCACACGTACGCGAGTTTACTAATCATGGCGGGCAAGCATCCCAAATACATCCAGGAGCAATTGGGTCATGCCAGCGCGGGGTTTACCTTGGATACCTACGGACATCTCATGGACCGGCTCCCGGTCACGCCGGTCGAGTGGATCGACGACCTGGTCTTCCCGGAGGGCTTCCAGGCTGCACTCAATTTGCACTTGTTCGGCGCTCCACACGATGTTTCAGGAACGCACACGGTGCAGAGCTCGACGATGCAGCGAGGCCCCGATTCGATGGCCGAAACCCAGGAATGACGAGACTTCTAGCAGTTGTTCACAGCGCGATGTAGTAGGATGTAGGGACAGGGAGGGGCACGGGTCCTGGTGGGTCTCACGGTCTTCAAAACCGTCGGCGGGCCCTTCGGGTTCGCGGTGGGTTCGATTCCCACACCCCTCCGCCACGCTCTTCCTTGTCTTCGTGCGCCACGCCGCTCGCGCATCAGGCGCTCGCAGACATCCACGTGTTGACAACTTCTTGTTGGCGGTTGAGATCGGCATCGGGAACCGCGGCACACTTTACCCGGCGGCGGGCGCGGCTCGCGAGCTGCCTTGCTGCGGTCGGGGAGCGGCCCACGATGGCAAGCAGCGCGAGACCGACCGACTCGGCTAGGAGCGCTTCGTGCTCGGGGTCGATTCGATCTCCGCGGCTCACGATCGGAGCGGGCACATACGCACCCAAGGGCACTTCGCCCCGCGACTTGCGCGAGCGCAGCATGTCGAGGCATACTCTCGCGACGACCGTCGTCAACCATCCACCGAGGTTCTCGATGCCGCGCGCGTCGGACCGGCTGAGCTGGAGTCAGGACTCCTGCACCGCGTCGTCCGCCTCATTCAGCGAGCCCAGCATCCGGTAGGCGACCGCCTGCGGCACCGCCGCTTCTCCTCGAATCGGGTCGCCAGCCATTCCTGGTCGTCCTCGGTCACATTCCCTCGTGGTGTTTCGTCATTGTAGTGACAACCGAAACCCAGCCGATGTGACAACTCTGGATGTTAGGCAACCTAGTTCAGCAAAGAGGGAGCGCAACCATGCAAGCACGTGGGAAGATTGCGGTCGCGGGGGCGACGGGGAGAGTGGGCCGTCACGTCGTCGACGTGCTCAAGGCGGGGGGACACGATGTCGTTGCGATATCGCGTTCCAGCGGCGTGGACGTGATTACAGGGAACGGGATGGCGAAGGCGTTAACCGGCGTGGAGTGTCTTATCGACGTGGCCACCGGTCCCTCGCCGGAGCAGAAGGCGGCAACGGAGTTCTTCACCACGGCAGCCCGCAATCTGCAGGAGGTCGGCAAGCGAGCTGGCGTGCAGCGGATGGTCGTAGTCTCCATCATCGCTACTGACCGGTTCACCGCAGGCTATGGGGCGGCGAAGATCGCCCACGAGCGGGCCGTGCTGTCGGGGTCGATCCCGGTGCGTATCTTGCGCGCGGCGCAGTTCCATGAGTTCGTCCCGCAACTCGTGGAGTGGGGCCGGCGGGGCGAGGTGAGCTACGTCCCGAAGATGCGCACTCAGCTGGTCGCCGCCCGGACCGTTGCGCAGGCGCTTGTCGATCTCGCCACCGGTTCCGATGCGGCGCTCGCACCGGGATCCAGCGCAGCGATTCCGGAGATCGCCGGTCCGCGACCGGAGAATCTCGTCGACATGGCGAGATTGCTCGTGGCCCGGCGCGGAGACCCAGTGCGGATCGAGGGTGTGATCGACCCCGCTGACCCGGATCGGGACCTCTATGAAAGCGCTGCCTTGCTGCCTGGCGCGGACGCTACCCTCGCTGGCCCGACGTTCGAGGAGTGGCTCGACGCCACCGATCGAACGCAGTAGGAGGGTGGTGGCCAAATTGATCACGTCACCAGGGCAGTCGCGAAAAGGTCGCGCTCGTAACAGGCGCCAACACACGGGGTGGGACGAGAGGCGGCCAGAAGGCTGGCTCGGGGCTCTGTCAACCTCACCAGGCAAGATGCTTCGGGACACCAGAGTGCACATGCTCACCATGGAGTACGTCAAGCTGCGTCGCAGTCCGTCAGGTAACGCGTGACATGTGGCGACTCCTCAGGGAGGAGTAGGGTCAGTGAGACATGTGAGTCGACGCGCAGGGCTATCGGGACCCGCCGGCGGGCTGGGCATTGTCGTGGGGGACACTCAGCTGGTACGTGCTCGCGCGGCGCTTGAGCGCGCGACGTGCCCAGACGTCCAACACGAGCCTGTCCACCCACCTATCTGTCCCGTGTGGCGCATGTCGCACGCGAGAAGTACAACGCCAAGCCGAACCGGCCGCTGCGCGTTGGCGCCACCGACCTTTGCGAGATTCCGTGTCACACCCGAGAGCGTCGCTTCCTCACACGTCGGCGTTGAATGGCACTGCGGATGAGACAAGGGGGGCGTGGTCTGATTCAAGGTATCAGCGCGGCTCTCCAATCACACATCCGGCTGTCCGGGGCCCTCTCGTCGTTCCGGGAGTGGCCGCCGCCGCGGCCCGGTGACGCGCTCAGTCTGGCACCGCGCGGTCAAGCCTGGCCGATCGCGAATCCCACCATCAGCATGGCAAACACGAATCCCGCGAGCGCGACGTAAACCCAATCGCGTCGCGCGGCGAAGGCGGCGACCGAGATCGCGACGCTCACCACGGGCGTGATCATCAGCAACAGCAGCCCGGCGTCCGTCACGGCCGCGGGCTGCGGCGGGAGGAGTTCGTCCAACACGACCCTCAGCGAGTGCGGATCCTGTTCCGCGGCGGCGGGCACGCCGACGGGGGAGAACAGGATCGCGCGCGCTCCTCCGTGTGCGACGAACAGTGCGACCCCCGCGACGATGAGCGCGGCCGACAGCAGCACACCCCAGCGCAGGACCCGGCCGATCGCCGCGTTCACGCTCGCGAGTTCGGCCCGAGCGTGGCCGTCCGGAGGGGCGATCCTAGACATGGAATCCCCGGATGATCATCTCGGCGGCCGTCGCGGCCAGTACCGGGATGAACAGCTTTCGGAGCGTCGTGTTGCGCAACCGCTGCATGATGTGGGTCCCGCCCCATGCGCCAGCGAGCACGCCGAGCGCCACCGGGGCGGCGACCAGCGGGTGGATGTCGCCCCTCGCGAAGTACACGCCCGCGCTGGCTGCCGCGGTGACGCCGATCATGAAGTTGCTGGTCGCCGTCGAGACCTTCATCGGCAGCCGCATGACGATGTCCATCGCCAGCACTTTGAACGAGCCACTGCCGATGCCGAGCAACCCCGAGAGCAATCCGGCGACGTACATCATGACGCCGCCGGGAAGCACCGCGGTCGCGGTGTAGGGGACCCGTTGGCCGAGCGCCTGGTCGTCGTACTCGCCGGCGAACCGAAGCCGCTCGGCGAGCGGGTCCGGGGGCACCTCTCCCGGCACCTCGACGGTGAGGCGTCCAAGGAGCGCCACGGCGGAGTACGCGAGGAGCAGGCCGAAGATTACATACAGCCAGCGAGGCGAGATGTAGCCGGCGAGAAATGCGCCTGACAGTGCGCCGACGGTGGTCGCGACCTCGAGCGCGATGGCAATGCGCAGGTTCGCGATCCCTCCGCGTACGTACGCGGCTGCCGCTCCGCTGCTCGTCGCGATGACAGAAACGATGCTCGCGCCGACTGCGTAGCGGATCGGCAGGCCGATCAGCAGGGTCAGTCCTGGGACGATGATGATGCCGCCGCCGAGGCCGAGCAAGGCGCCGAGCACGCCCGCCGCCACCGACAGCACAAGAATCTCGATGAACACCCGGGCGCCCGCTCTCCCGACGAACCTTGTCCAGCGGCCAGCTAAGCGGAGTTTCCGTTCTGCGTTCCCGAACTCCTCCCATCGGGAGAGTTCGATCCGGTGCGCAACGTCGACGGTGCCCGCCGATCCCCGGAATGAGGCGTGGTTGCCCTATGCCGGTAAGTGAGAAGATCCGTCGTCCGGGCGCGGACGCTCTCTCCAGGGGGCGAGGACCTGAGGTGGTGTGCCGGCGGTGCTCCAGGCGGTCCCGGAGCGAGAAGGCGAGGGAAGTCCCCACTGGGGGAGAATGTCCAGCCATGGACCGCCCCCAGGCTGATCGGTGACTCGCCGCTCCGCAACCGGGTCCAGGTGGACCGAGGCCGATTCCAAGGCGTTCGACGCGTTCGGCGACGTCGTCGTCCCATCCCGCGCCGAGCAGATCGACACGCTCTGCGCACTGATTCCGGCGTCGGCGGACGAGTCGTTCACCGCGGTCGAGCTCGCCGCAGGTGGCGGGAAACTCGCGCGGGCGGTGCTCGACCGGTTTCCCCGCTGCCACTATGTGGCCCTCGACGGATCGCCCCATATGCGCGCTCGGCTGCGCGAGGTGCTCGCGCCCTTCGGCCGCCGCGCGGTGGTGGCGGCGTTTCGGCTCGAGGCCGCTCGGTGGCGGGCGGCGCTGCCGCGCCCACTCCGCTGTGTGTTAACCTCGCTCGCCGTGCATCACCTCACGGCCGGCCAAAAGCGGCGGCTGTTCGCCGATCTTGCGGGCCGGCTCGAACCGGGCGGTGCACTCCTCATTGCAGACCTGGTCGAACCCGCGGCTGCACGCGTCGGAGCGCTGTTCGCATCTCAGTGGGACCGCGCCGCCCGGGAGCAATCCGGTACGGGACCCCGCGCCGCGCGGACGCGCGCGCGTTTCGCCCAAGGCGGCTGGAACTACTACCGGCTCACGACACCCGACCCCGTGGATCAACCGTCCCGTCTGCTCGACCAGTTGGATTGGCTGCGCCGCGCCGGGCTGCACGCGGTGGACTGTTTCTGGATGCGCGCTGGGCACGCCATCTTCGGTGGGTATCGCGGCGGACGGGCGCCGACCGCGCCGGCGGGGGAAGGGCCGGGGGGGCGCGGCGTCAGCCTACCGGAACGTCGTCGACCTCGGCGCGCCCCCGCCGCATCAGCGCGACCAGCGGCAGGCAAAGGAAGAACATCACCCCGATCGCGCCGAACGCGTACTCGAACGCGATGACCGCGGCCTGCTGGTTGATGAGCGCGTGCAGCGCCGCGAGTGCTTGCATGTGGGCGGTCGTCGGATCGCTCCCGCGCGCCACGAACCCTGCCTGGAACGTCTGCCACCAGTGCATGAACGCGGGGTTGTAGACCGACGCGTAGCGAACGAGGTTGGCGCTCGCGGTCGTGATCTTGTGGTCGAGCAACGTGATGACGATCGCGGTACCGAGGCTGCCGCCCAGTTGGAACATGAGGCTGAACAGGCTCGAGGCATTCTGCATCTTGCGGCGCGGGATCGTCGAGAGCGCCGTCGTGGACATCGGGACGAACATGAACGCGAACCCGATGCCCTGCAGGATGAGCGGCGCCAGCAGCTGTAGCTGGCCACTGGCGATCGTGAAGCGCGCCATCAGCATCCCGGAGATGCCGGCGAGCACGAGTCCGAACGGGAGCATGACATACACCCCGAGCCGGTTGTACAGCATCCCCGCGAGCGGCATCATCAATACCATCACGAGGGACCGCGGCATGAGCGTGAGCCCCGCGTGTGTGGCATCGTAGCCCAACAGATTCTGCAGGAACAGCGGCATCAGGATCAGACCGCCGAACAGCGTAAGCCCGACGACGCTCCCGATCAGCGCCCCTGACGAGAAGGAGAGGTTCTGGAACACCCGGAGATCCACGGCCGGGTCGGCGACGCGCAGCTCCCAGACGATGAATGCGGCAAGCCCCAGCACCACGATCACGGCCAGCGCGGCGATGAACGGACTCTGGAACCACCCGTCGGTTTCTCCTTCCTCGAGCATGATCTGCAGTGCGGCGAGCCCGACGGCCATCAACCCGATGCCGATCCCGTCGATGCGGCGGAACCCCTGCGCGCGCATGTAGGGCGGGTCGACGATGAACAGGGACGCCAGGAACAACCCGAGGACCCCGACCGGCAGGTTCACGAAGAAGATCCACGGCCAGGAGTAGTTGTCCGTGAGCCAGCCGCCCAGTGTGGGACCGATCGCGGGACCGAGCAGGAGGACCATGCCGAACAGCCCCATCGCCTGCCCCTGTTCTTCCGGCGGGAACGTTTCGCGCATGATCGACTGCGCGGTCGGGGCGAGGACGCCGCCCCCGAGGCCCTGGAGGACCCGGAACGCGATGAGCTGGCCGAGCGTCCGCGCGAACCCGCACAGCATCGATGCCGCGGTGAAGACCGCCACCGCGATCATGTACATGCGCTTGCGGCCGAGGACCGAGCTCATCCAGGTCGTCAGCGGCATGATGATCACGAGCGCAATCAGGTACGAGGTGCTGACCCACGTGACTTGTTGGGTCGTCACGCCATACGTGGCCTGAATGTGGGCGAGGGCGACGTTCACGACGCTCGAGTCAATCGCCCCCATCACCGCCCCGGCGAGCACGGAGCCGCTGACGAGCCACTTGTTCGGCCGCATCGACTCGGCGCGCGCTCGTGTCCCAGACGAGATGGTTGCGTCCATCGATATCCAACTCTCCCGATGGGGCCCGGCCCCGCCGTGCCCCGTGTCGATCCACAGCTGTACTCCAGCGGTATCCCCGGTCGCGTCGAACGAGCCTCTCGGTCGATTCCGACGATACCGTGCCGCTCCTCGGACCGGCGTACAGGCGGTCGGGCGGCAATCGCTTGGCCTACGTAGATCCTAACGATGAGAACGGAGGCGTCACTCCCGGGCCGGCGTTTCCGACCGGTGCCGCCGGGTCGGGGACGGAAGACGCCCTTCGAACGAGGAGCCTGTGTCTCGATCGTGGTGACTCGCGCGCACGTGGCGGGGCGCAAGCGCGGCTCGTGGGTAGCACCGTCCCGCGACCGGGCTGTGGTCAGCTGCCCCCGCGAGTTACCAGGGCGGATCGATGCCGAGCGCCCGAAGCTTCCGCGAGGCTTCCGCGCGCTCCCGATTGGGCCTCAATTTTCCGTCCTTCATCGCCAGCCAGCCGTATCGCGTTGCCAGGCCCACCGCCCCATCCCGGTCGCCGGATATCAGACGCCGCACGACCTCGACGTCGAGCGCGGTCAGGACGAGGCTGTTCATCCGGTAGTCCTGGAATGCCTGCCACGCGATCGGACACCAGCGCCGCACGATTTCGTTTCCGATGACGAGCGCGTAGGCCCGGATCTCAGCCTGGGCGTGATCGTCTGCGCGGAGGGCCAGAAACTGGAGCAGGTTGTGCAGGTCGGTCTTCCAATACGCTTCGGTATACGTCGACAGCGGCAGGTCTTTGCGGGCCTGCTCTCGCGCCACGCCTGCGGCGAGGCGTTCTTCGTAGACCTCCCGGGCGAGGCGCTGGAGGTCCGCCTCGCGTTGGGTGAACCGCTGTCCCGCGTCTTCGTGGAGGAATCCTGCGCTCCCCTGTTTGTTCCTCGAGGACTGCAGCCGCCACTCATCGGGCGCGGTCTTTGCGGCCGCGTCGATGGCGACGGAGTACCGGGTCGAATACTCGTTTACGGAGTTGTGGGTCACAATGCCGTTGGCGACGAAGTTGTGATAGGGTCCCGCCACTTCCAGATCATAGGTTTCCTTCTCTCCTGCATATTCGAATTGCGCAATGCGGACGAGCGTCGCGACCACGCGACCGCGCGCCGCGTGCAGCGGGGCGCGGTCGCGATGGAGCGGTTCCCGAAGAACCGTGCGGCCGTTCACGTGGACCAGGTAGTCGCCGGGGGCCCAGACAGCCCGTCCACCAGAGAGCCGTAGCCCCGTCTCCGCCGTGAGCGTCTTCCACCCGTCGGCGAACTTGAAGCGGTGATCGGCAGTGCATTCAATCCACTTTCCATCTTCCAGGTGGACGCGGAACACCGGTTTCATGCCGTTCTTGTACACGTTGACCACTCGCGTGTGCTGAATGGCTCCCGTATCCTCGTTCATCTGCCGGAGACGCATCGCACGGACGCCATCGAGCCCGCCGGACGGATGGCGCTGCTCGTCCGCCTCATGCTGGGTTGCCGTGCGTCGAAACCGCGCGTACAGCTCCTCGATCGCGACCCGGGTTGCTCCTCGCCCGTCCCCGCGTGTGCCCCCGGGGAGGTCGAAGATGACCGCGGTCCCCGCGGCCAGGCAGGCGGTGCGATGCCGGATCCACTGCCGCCACGTGTCCATCGGCACTCGGACGTGGAGCTTGATCTCGCACATCTCGAACGGCGTCGTGTGCCGGTGCCGCATGAGATAGCGGATCAAGCCGGCATCCTCATGGACCGCTTTGGTGCCGGCGCCGTATGAGACGCGCGCGGCCTGGACGATCGCCTCGTCGGAGCCCAGATAGTCGACGACGCGAACGAAGCCGTCGTCCAGGACGGGCCACCGGTGGCCGAGGATGCGGTCGAGCTCGGGCGCCGTGACGCGGTTCAGGCGTGGATGCGCGTTCGGTTGATCATCCGTGTCGGTCATGTCGGTCTCCTGGTGCCGGGGCTGGATCGCTGCGCCTCCGCCGACGCCGCCCCACGGCGGCTTGATCGCGCGGCTTCGCCGGCACGACGCACCTGTACCACTACGCAGTATTCGACGCCGCGTCAAACCTTCCGTGCGCGAGGGTCGCCCTGGGCCTTCGCTCGGAAGGCCGGCGGCCGGGGCCGGGAGGATGCGCACGGCGGTCCGCGGAACCCTGCCCGGGACACCTTGTGCGTCGGGCTGCCAGGCCGATCGGCGTCGCCGGGTTCGCCCGCCGAGGGCTGTCCGACCCCGCACAGTGATCCGGAGGAGGGCGAAACGATGCAGGAGACCGGTACCGCGCCGCAGCTTACCTCGGTCGAACGCGAGGCGCTCGATCACGTGTGGATTCACAGCGCGCGCTGGCTCGATCTGGCGGAGCGAGACGACCTGCGCGTCATGGTGCGCGGCGAAGGATGCCGGCTCATCGATGCCCGCGGGCGCACCTACCTCGACGGTCTGTCCGGGCTGTACGTGGTCAACGTCGGCCACGGACGGCGGGAGATCGGCGAGGCGATGGCACGGCAGGCGCAGGAGCTCGCCTACGTGTCCGCGGCCAGCTACACGACCCTGCCGACGGTCCAGCTCGCCGACGTGCTCGCTTCGCTGACCCCCGGCGACCTGAACCGGTTCCTGTTCTGCTCCGGCGGCTCGGAAGCGATCGAGAGCGCGATGAAGATCGCCAAGCAGGTCCAGGCGATGCGCGGCTTCCCGAAGCGGTACAAGGTGATTGCGCGCCGCGGCGGGTACCACGGCGCGACGTTCGGGGCGCTCAGCATCACGTCGTCACGGAACGAGACGTACTTCGGGCCGTTCATGGACGGGGTGAGCTTCGTGCCGTCTCCCAACCGCTACCGGAACGACTTTGGCGTAGACGGAGAGGCCGGAGACTTGAAGTGCGCCGACGCGGTGGAACAGGAGATCCTGACGCAAGGGCCGCAGCACGTCGCGGCCGTGATCGGCGAGCCGATCTCGGCCTCCAACAACACCCACGTGCCGTCCCCCCGGTACTGGCAGCGCCTCCGCGAGATCTGCGACCGGCACGGCGTCTTGCTGATCATGGACGAGGTCATCAACGGGTTCGGCCGCACCGGGCGGATGTTCGCGACCGAGCACTTCGGCGTCGTGCCGGACCTGATGACGATGGCCAAAGGGTTGTCGTCGGGATACGCGCCGATCGGTGCCGTGGCCGTCCGCGACGGGCTCTTTGAGGAGTTCAAGCGGCAGGACGTCGCGCTCGCGCACCTGCTGACGTTTGGCGGCCAGGCCGTATCGTGCGCGGCCGCCCTTGCGAACATCGAGATTCTGCAGCGCGAGCACCTGGCGCAGCGCGCCGCCGAGCAGGGGGGGTACCTGCTGCGCGCGCTGGAGACTCTGCGATCGCACCCCACGGTAGGCGACGTGCGCGGTCTCGGGTTGCTGTGCGCCGTCGAGCTCGTCAAGGACAAGCAGACCAAGGAACCGTTCGGATGGGGTCCCGCGGCCGGCGCCCACCCGTTCAGCCGGCGGGTGGTGTCGCTGATGGCGGAGCGGGGGTTGCTCAGCCGTTGCTTCATGTCGATCCAGTGCGTGCCGCCGCTCGTTGTCACGCGGGAGGAGCTTGACCGGATGGTCGCGATCATCGACGAAAGCCTGACGGTCGCGGAGCGCGAGTTCGGGTTCGCGTCGTAACGGAACACTCTGCTGCGGGGTCCCGCAGGTCGTCCGCGCCGCCGGCGCGATAGCCGCCAGGCGTCTCCAGGCCAGCGACCGTGCATCCCCGCGCGTCCCGCACCGCGGGCCGCGACGCCCGAGCGACCGTTATGCGTGCGGCCCGAGCATCTGCTCCGGCCGTACGATCCGGTCGAACTCTTCGGCCGACAGGAGCCCGAGTTCGACGCAGACCTCCTTGAGCGTCTTGTTCTCGTGGTAGGCTTTCTTCGCGACCGCCGCGGCCTTGTCGTACCCGATCCGCGGGCTCAGCGCGGTGACGAGCATCAGCGAGTTCTCCACGTACCGCTGGAGCTGCGCTCGGTTCGCCTCGAGTCCTTTGACGAGGTGTTCCGTAAAGGAGCGGCACGCGTCCGTCAAGAGGCGCGTGGAGTGGAGCAGGTTGTGGATGATCAACGGCTTGAACACGTTGAGCTCGAAGTTGCCCTGGGTGCCGGCGAAGGCGATCGCCGTGTCGTTGCCGATGACCTGGATGCACACCATCGTCATGGCCTCGGATTGGGTGGGGTTCACTTTGCCGGGCATGATGGAGGACCCGGGCTCGTTTTCGGGCAGCAGTAGCTCCGCGAGGCCGCACCGGGGACCGGAGCCCATCCATCGGATGTCGTTGGCGATCTTCATGAGCGAGCACGCGAGCGTGCGCAGCGTTCCGCTGAGCATCACGATCGCGTCGTGCGCGGCGAGCGCCGCGAACTTGTTGCGGGCGGACACGAACGGCAGGCCGGTCAGGGCCGCGATGCGCGCGGCGCAGCGCTCGGCGAACTCGGGGTGGGCGTTCAGGCCGGTGCCGACGGCGGTGCCGCCGATCGCGAGCTCCCACATGTGGGGCAGCGCACCTTCGATCCGCTCCAGGTCCTGGTCCAACTGGGCAACGTAGCCCGAAAACTCCTGGCCGAGCGTGAGGGGCACGGCGTCCATCAGGTGGGTGCGGCCGATCTTAATGATGTCCGCGAACCCCGCGGCCTTTTCGGCGAGCGCGTCGCGCAGTGCCCGGATGCTCGGCCGCAGCTGATGGACCACGGCCTCCGCTCCGGCGATGTGCATCGCGGTCGGAAATGTATCGTTGGACGACTGGGACATGTTCACATGGTCGTTCGGGTGAATCGGCGTCTTGCTGCCGAGCCGGCCGCCGGCGAACTCGATCGCCCGGTTGGAGATCACCTCGTTCGCGTTCATGTTGCTTTGGGTGCCGCTGCCGGTCTGCCAGACGCGGAGCGGGAAGTGGTCGTCCAGCTCTCCGGCGATCACCTCGTCCGCCGCTTGAATGATGAGCCGGGCGGTCTCCGGGGGAAGGATGCCGAGCGCCCGGTTCGTCTCCGCCGCGGCCTTCTTGAGGACGCCCATCGCGCGGATCATCTCGCGTGGCATCGAGTCGTCGCCGATCGCGAAGTGGATCAGCGATCGCTGGGTCTGAGCGCCCCAGTATCGGTTCGCCGGGACCTCGATCGCACCCATGCTGTCGGTTTCCGTGCGCACGGGCGCCGCCGCGCCGGACGGTGGAACTGTCGCCTTGCGGATGCTCATCGTCGGAGATCCTCCCCGGGTGGAGCAAACGCCCTACTGTTCGCGCCGGGCCGTTCCCGCCCCTGGCGGCGCGGCGAGGGCCACGGCAGGGGCGCGCGCGCCCCGGGTGGAACACGAGACGCGTGTTTGCGAGCGAGCGCAGGTGCGCGCCCGTCGGTCGCTCCGGTGCCGAGCCGGCGGCGTGGGCGTGACATCCGCGCCTGCCGGCCCGTTGGCGGGTCTCCGCGTCATTGACACGTCCCGGGTGCTCGCTGGGCCGTTTTGCACGATGCTGCTCGCCGACCTGGGCGCGGATGTCATCAAGATCGAGCGTCCCGGCGCGGGCGACGAGACGCGCGCCTGGGGACCGCCGTTTGTCTCCGGCGGCGCTGCGCGCGAGTCCACGTACTATCTGTCGATCAACCGGAACAAACGCAGTTTGACGCTGGACTTGTCACGTGAGACCGGCCGCGCGATCCTGCACCGGCTGGCCGCGCAGGTGGACGTCGTCGTGGAAAACTTCCGGCCCGGCACGCAGACGGCGCTCGGGGTGGACTACGAGACGCTCGCCGCCCTGAACCCGCGCCTCGTCTACTGTTCGATTTCGGGCTTCGGCCCCGTCGGGCCCGACCGCGCGCGCCCCGGCTACGACCTGCTGATGCAGGGGTTCACCGGTTTGATGTCCATCACGGGCGAGGCCGGGCGCGAACCGGTGCGCGTGGGCGTGGCCGTGATCGACCTCGCGACGGGGACCACCGCGATGGGCGCCATTCTCGCCGCGCTGTACGCACGGGGCCCGGCGGGCCGGGGGCAGCACGTGGACCTGTCGTTGATGGCAACGGGGGTGTCCTGGATGAGCTACGCGGCGCAGAGCTACTTCGCCACCGGGCGCCAGCCGTCGCCGTCGGGGTCCGGCCACCCGAATCTGGTGCCATATCAGGCGTTCCGGGGCGGGGACGAGCGCTGGTTTCTCGTGGCCGTCGGCAACGACGAGCAGTGGCGCCGGTGTTGCGAGGCGATCGGCCTCTCGTGCGCCGAGGACGTCCGGTTTCGGACGAATGCGGACCGGGTGGCGCATCGCGCCGACGTGATCGCGCTGCTTGAGCGGACGTTTGCGGCGTCCCCGGCCGCCGAGTGGATCGCCAGGTTGGCGGCGGCCGGCGTCCCGGCGGGCCCGGTGCACGCGATCGCCGATCTCTTTTCGCACCCCCAGGCCGCGGCCGCCGAGCTGGTACAGGAGGTCGTCCATCCGCAACTGGGGGCGCTGCCGACGCTGCGCTCCGCGTTCCGGTTCTCGGACACGCCGCCCGGCCTCCGTCTGGCGCCGCCGACGCTCGGCCAACACACGGACGAGATCCTCCGCGCGCTCGGGTACGCGGATCCGGAGATCGCGCGGCTCCGCGCCGACGGCGTGGTGTAGGCGGGGACGCGCCGATGGGCACGCAACGGCTTGTGGCGACGGCGATGTTCGCGGCGGTGGCCTTCGTGGTGATGGCGGTGGTGCAGGTTCCGTTGTTGCCGTACGCGCCGTACCTGACCTACGACCCCAGCGACGCCGTCGGCCTGCTCGCCGGCGTGCTGTACGGGCCCGGCGCTGGCGTCACGGTCGTGTTGCTGAAGGACGCGCTGTTCTTCCTGCTGCGCGCGCGCGGCCCGATCGGGCCGGCGGCGGACTTCATTGCGGCGGCGACGTTCGTCGCGGTCACGGCGTGGGCGTACCGACGCGTGCGCGGTTCATTTGCGCGCCGTCTCATCTACGCCGCTGCGGCCGGGACCGCCGCGCGCGTCCTTATCATGATCCCCGCCAACTTTGGGCTGCTGGCGCTCCAGTTTGGCATGACCCCGTCGCGCGTCGCCGGGATGCTGCTCCCGGTCATCGTGCCGTTCAACGCGGTCAAGGCCGCGGCGAATGCATTGATCGCGCTGCTAGGGGCCGAGCCAGTGGTGCGGGCGGTCGGCTCCCGCACCCCTGTGAAATGATGCCCCGTCCCTACAGACCCTGCGCGCTGACGCGCTGCGGCTCGATCAGAATCGTGACGCGGTTCTCGGGCCGGTCGTTTGCGGAATACGCGTATGGTTTGCCGAGGTAGCGCTGCGACAGCCGATCGATGTCGCGCGCGCCGCTCTTGGGGTCGATCGCCACAACCTTTCCCTGGATCTGCACGTAGCGGTACGGGTTCTGCGCGTCCACGATCGCGAGCGCGACCTCGCGGTGGGCGTCGATGTTTCGGAGTTTTGCGCGGCCCTTCGACGTGTTGATCAGGATTTGACCATCGGCGTACAAGAACCACACGGGCGTGGTCTGCAGCCTGTTGGATGGGAACTGGGTCGCGAGCACGGCGACGTTCGGCTCTTCGAGGAACTGGCGGACAGGCTCGGCGATCTGCGCGGGCATTGGTCGGTCACCTCCAATCGCGGTGTGGTTCGTGTCGGGCATCGTCCGGGGGAAAGACATCCGCGGCTGACCCGGACGATGTTCTCGGACGGTGCGGCGAGATCCTCCGGCAGTGCTTCACGGTTCGTTCATGAAACGTTCATCGGATCGTTACGGCTGACGTGCACGGCATGACCTTGACATGCACGTTAGGTATTCTTACAATCAATGGGTACTTTGGGTACTTTGCGAGCGAGGCACATGGGAGCGCGGCGCCTCACGGAGAGGATTGCGTGGTCCCGTGACATTACGTGTAGAGGTGAGTGGTCCGCAAGCGCGGCTCCGACAGCATGGCGACGTTCTATCAGATCGGCGAGGTCTGCCACCTGAGCGGGCTGACGCCGCGGGCGCTGCACTATTACGATGAGATCGGGTTGCTGGTGCCGACCGAGCGATTGGCGGGAGGGCACCGGCTGTACACCGCGCAGGATCTCGAACGGATCGAGCAGATCAAGGATCTGAAACGTCTCCTTGGGTTGTCCCTGAGCGAGATCAAGCGCATTCTGGACGCGGACGAAGCGCGTACGCAACACCTCGCTGACGCGAGGCGGGCGACCGACCCCGCGCGCCGGCGCCGGGCGGTGGAGAGCGCACTCGAGATTACCCAGGCGCAACTCCTCTCGGTGCGCGACAAGGTGCAGCAGCTGGGGAGGCTGCAACGGCAGCTCGAGCGCCACGTGCGCGAGTTGAGGCGACTGTACCATGAGTCCGGCGCAAGCGGCGAGGCCGAGAAGGTAGGAGGCCAGGTGTGAGGGGTAAGTCTCGACCCTGGGGATGGATCGCGTTGGTGTGCGCGGCGCTCGTCGCCGGGCTGCTGGTCGGACGCGCCTCGCCGCCCCAGCCGTCGACCCAAGCCGCCCAGCAGACCGCGCCGGCCGGGGCGCGAACCCGCGTCGCGGCGACCGTCGGGGTCGGGCACCCAGTGTTTCAAGACCTGCCGATCACGTTGCGATTGACCGCGAGCATCGCATCGCTTCGCGAGGCGGTGGTCCTGCCGAAAACGTCCGGGTATCTCCAATCGGTCACGGTTCGCGCCGGCGACACGGTGACGGCCGGGCAGGTGGTCGCGATCGTGGACCACGACCAGCTCAACGCGCAGGTCAGCCAGGCTCAGGCAACGCTGGCCGCGGCGCAGACCGGTGTGCAGACCTCGCAGGCGTCGGTGGCGGTCGCCCAGGCCCAGGAACTGAACGCAGTGGCCGGGCTGCGGACCGCAGAGGCGAACCTCGGCAACGCTAAGGCCGGACTCGTCAAGGCCGAAGCGACGCTCGTGGACGCCGAGAGTACGTACCGCCGGACGGTGATGCTCGTTCAGCAGGGCGCGCAGGCGCAGCAGAACCTGGACGATGCCAAGGCGACTGTCGCAACCGACCAAGCGGCGGTGGATCAGGCAGCCGCCCAGGTCCGCGCCTCGGAGGCGCAAGTTACCCAGGCCCGGACGCAGATTGCCGCGCAACAGCAACAAGTCACCGCTGCGAGGTCGCAGGTCCAGACGCAGCTGGCACAGGCGGCCAGCCAGGCGGCGGCATTGCAGAACGCCCAGATCGGGCTGCAAAACGCGACGATTGTAGCACCGTTCAACGGGATCGTCGTGAGCCGGAGCCTCGACTCCGGCGCGTACGTCACGCCCGGCACCTCGACGCCGATCGTGACGATCGCCGACCTCGACGGCCTCGACGTCGTCGTGAACGTGAGCGAGACGCAGATGTCGATGATCCACAAGGGCGGCAAGGTCCAGGTGGTTGTCGACGCCTTTCCTGGCCGAACGTTCGTCGGCGTCGTGAGCCGCATCGCGGGCGGGGTGGACCCGCAGACCCGAACCGTGCAGGTCGAGGTTGACTTGCCGAACCCCGGGCACCTGCTGCGGCCTGGCATGTACGCGACTGCGGAGATTTCCGCTGGCAGCCAGCGCGCGCTAGTCGTGCCGCTGAGCGCGATCATTACGCTCGGTACGGAGAGCTACGTGTGGGCGGTGGTGGAGGGCAAGACGACGCAGCGCCAAGTTGCCATCGGGCGTGAAACGGGTACGCTCGTGGAGATTACCGGCGGCATCACCCAGTCGGACCTGATCGTGTTTCGCGGGTCCGATCAGGTCCGGGAGGGCCAGCCCGTGAAGGCATCCCCGGTCGGTTTGTAGGAGCGGCGGAGGCATTCCGTGTTTCTGACCCGCGCGGCCGTTCGCAACCCGGTCATGGTCTTGATGGTGTGCATCGCCGTCGTCGTGCTGAGTCAGATCGGGCTGCAGCGGCTCCCGCGCGACCTGTTCCCCCAGATCACCATCCCGGTCATCTCGGTGCAGACCAACTACAACGGGGCCAGCCCGGAGACGATGGAGCGGACCGTCACCTACCCGCTCGAGCAAGCGGTGACCCGCGTCGCGGGCGTGACCCAGATCCTGTCCACGACCCGACAGGGCAGCAGCAACATCCAGATCTGGTTCGGTTGGGGCGCGAACCTCGACGTGGCCGAGATCGAGGTGATTCAGAACGTCCAGCGGGCCCTGCGAAACCTGCCCACCGGCGTTTCGCAGCCGTTCGTATTGAAGTTCGACATTTCGAACATCCCGGCCGTGCAAGTGGTCGTCGGCGGCGGCGGCCTCGACGCGCGCCAGTTGTACGACCTCGCGTACAACACGATCGAACCCCAACTCGAGCGCATCCCAGGCGTCTCGCAGGCGTTCGTGAACGGGGGTCTGCTTCGCCAGATCAACGTCAACGTCGACCCGAACAAGCTCCAGGCGACCGGGTTGACGCTCCAGAATGTGATCAGCGCGATCAGCAACTACAACGCGCTGATCCCCGCCGGCAACATCCAAAACCCGCAAATCAACTACCAGCTGAACGTGCCGACGTTGCTGCAGAACGTCCCGCAGATTCAGCACGTCGTGGTCGCGAGCAACAACGGCGTCCCGGTGCACGTCGGGGACGTCGCCCAGGTCGTCGACGGCGCTGCGACGCAGACCCAGATCGTGCGCGTCAACGGTCGTCCCGGCGTGCTGCTCTTCGTGGCGCGCCAGCCGGACGCCAACACGATCGGGGTCGTGAACGCAGTGCGCGCGGCCCTCCCCGGCCTGACGGGGATCCCGAAGGGCGTGACGCTGACGCTGTCGTTTGATCAGTCGCAGTACATTCGCGCGGCGATTTCGACCCTCGCGCAGGAGGCGATGATCGGCGCGCTGTTGACATTTCTCGTGGTGCTCGTGTTCCTGCGGAGCCTGTGGAGCGTGGTAATCGTCAGCGTCGGGATTCCGCTGTCGGTCTCGTCCGCGCTGCTGCTGCTGTACTTCTCCGGACAGACGTTGAATATTTTTACGCTCGGCGGCCTCACCCTCGCGATCGGCCGCCTCGTGGACGACGCGATCGTCGTCCGCGAAAACATCACACGACACCTGGCGGTGCCCGGCACGCCGGTGCTCCAGGCGGTGCTCGAGGCGACGCAGGAAGTCGGCCTCCCGGTGCTCGCCTCCACGTCGACCACCATTGCCGTGTTCTTCCCGGTGGTGTTCCTAAGCGGCATCGCGCAGCGCTTGTTCGTGCCGATGGCGCTCACCGTCATCTTCGCGCTGGCGGCCTCCTATGTGGTGTCGATGACAATCGACCCGCTGTTGAGCCTGCGGCTGCTCCGGTCGACGACCGGTGGTGAGATCGCCGGCACCGGCGTGTTCCCGCGGCTCGCCCGGTGGAGCGAGCGCACGATGGAGGCGATCGATGCACAGTACCTGCGGTCGCTCGAGTGGACGCTTCGCCGAAGTCCGTTGGTGCTCGGGGCGATCGCCGCGGCGTTTGTGATGTCGCTCTTCGCGGCCCGCGGGATCGGGAGTGAGTTCTTCCCGGCGACGGACGAGAGCCAGTTTTCGGTTCAGGTGCAGGCACCGCAGGGCACGGCGGTGCAGACGGCCTCCGCGGTCGTCGAGCAGATCGCCAACATTGTGCGTCAGACTATTCCGTCGAACGCAGTCACCGCAGTGTACACTAACACGGGCGTGCCCGCGAATAGCGGCTTTGGCTCGAACGCGGGCCAGAACTACGGCGAAGTCGAGGTGCGCCTGGCGTCCCCGACGCATCGGGCGAAATCCTCAGACGACTATGCGAACGATGTCCGTCTGGCGATCGCCGGGCGGTTCCCCGGTGTCCTCACGTTCATCCGGACGGGCGGGTTGGAACACGCCGTCGTCAACTTCGGCTCCGCGGCGCCCATCGATATCCAGTTGCTGGGATACGACCAGGCCGTTGGGCAACAATTTGCCCAGCAGGTCGCGGCGATGGTGTCGGCCGTTCCGGGCGCCGCCGACGTCCAGATCACGCCGCGCGGCCAGTCGCCTGACTTTAACGTGAACATCGACAAGGAAAAGGCAGCGGAACTGGGGTTGACCCCGACCGCGGTGGCGAACGCGATTAACACGGCGATCGCCGGGAACGTCGCGACGGCGAGCCAGTTCATCGATCCGGTGAGCGGCAACGAGTACAACCTCGTGGTCCAACTGCAACAACAGTACCGGTCGCAGCCGGAGGATCTGGGCGGGGTGCCGCTCAACGCCCTGCCGGATCCGGCGGCCGCGAACTCGCCGCCACAGCCGATGGTGCCGATCCACCTACGCGACGTCGCGCAGATTTCGCTCGGCAGCACGCCGCTGCAGATCAACCGAAAGAACGAACAGCGCGTGATCGATGTCACCGCCAACGTAGTGAACCGGCCGCTCGGCGCGGTCTCGCAGGACATCGTGAGCGACTTGAACCGGTTGCCGTTCCCGGCGGGCTTCACGTACCACATGGCCGGTCAGACGGAGGCACAGTCGGGGGCGTTCGCGAGCCTGGGGTTCGCAATGGTCATGGCGCTCATGCTCGTGTACATGATCATGGCGTCGCAGTTCCAGTCGCTCGTCGATCCGTTTGTGATCATGTTCACCGTGCCGCTGGGCTTCATGGGCGTCATCTGGATGCTGCTGCTCACGCACACCACGCTCTCGATCATCTCGTTCATGGGCGTCATCATGATGATCGGCATCGTGGTGAGCAACGGCATCCTGCTCGTGGACTACGCGAACAAGCAACAGGCGCAGGGGTTGCCGGCCCACGCGGCCGTAGTGCAGGCCGGCCGGATCCGGCTGCGCCCGATCCTCATGACCGCGATCGCCACGGTGTGCGGCATGATCCCGATGGCGCTCGGGCTCGGGGAAGGGGCGGAGACAAACATGCCGCTGGCCCGCGCGGTGATTGGGGGGCTCGCGGTCTCGACGGCGCTCACGCTCCTGCTGATTCCGCTGCTGTACGTGTTGTTCGAGGAACGGTTCCCGCGCCGCCGCCGCCGCGAGGCGTCGTGACCGGGTCCGCCTCGGCCGAGACCACCGCGCGCGGCGGGGAACTGCGGATCGAGGGGCTCAGCGTCGCGATTACGCGTCCCTCGGGGAACCTCTCGGTGCTCGACGACGTCTGGCTCCACGTCCCGCCGGGGAAGACGGCGGCGCTCGTGGGCGCCAGCGGCGCCGGCAAGTCCATGACCGCCTACGCCGTGCTCCGGTTGTTTCCCGTCGACGCCAAGATCACCGCCGGTCGCATCGTGCTGGACGGCACCGACCTCGTCCCGCTGTCCGAGCGCGCGCTGGCGGGGGTGCGGGGCCGGCGGGTGGCGATGATCTTTCAGGAACCCTCGTCCGCGCTCGACCCCGTGATGTCGATCGGCGACCAAGTGATGGAAGGGATCGTCGCGCACCTCGGCCGTCGGGGGGCGCGCGAGCGGGCGGCGGATACGCTCGCGCGGGTGGGACTCGACCGGGATCTGCTTCGTCGGTACCCGCACGAGCTGTCGGGTGGGCAGCGACAGCGCGTGCTGGTCGCCGCGGCGATCGCGCCCGGGCCGACGCTGCTGATCGCCGACGAACCCACCGCGGCGCTCGACGTGACGGTGCAGGCGCAGATTCTCGATCTCCTCGCCCGATTGCAGCGCGATCTGGGGATGTCGCTGTTGCTGATCACACACGATCTCGGCATCGTCGCGCAGATGGCCGACGTCGTCCACGTCATGCGCGGGGGACACATCGTCGAGGCGGCGGACACCCGCCAGCTCTTCGCCGCGCCGCAGCACCCGTACACCCGGGCGCTCGTCGAGGGGGCGCAGCGCATGGGATTCTGGCCGGCGTGACCGTCCTGCCGCGGCTCGCGGTGGTGCCGATCCTCGCGCCGCTGCGTCACCGGAGCTACCGCCTCTTCTTCTTCGGCCAGCTCGTGTCGTTGATCGGTAGTTGGATGCAGACCGTCGGGCAGGCGTGGCTCGTACTGACCCTCACAAACTCTCCGTTCCTGCTCGGTGTGATCAGCGCACTGCAGTGGTCGCCGGTCCTCGTCTGCTCGCTCGCGGCCGGAGTGGTGGTGGACCGTCTGCCGAAGCGCCTGCTCATCGTTGTCACCCAGTCGCTGTTCTTGGTGCTCGCGCTCGCGCTTGGCCTGCTCGCGATCTCCGGGACCGTTCGCTTCTGGCACGTCGCGGTGCTCGCCACCATGCTCGGCATCGTGAACGCGTTCGACACCCCGGCGCGCCAAGCGTTCGTGGTGGAGATGGTGGGGGGCGTGGAGGATCTGCCCGCCGCGATCGCCCTCAACTCGTCGATCTTCAACGGCGCCCGGCTCATCGGCCCGGGCCTCGCGGGGCTGGTGATCGCGGCGTGGGGTGTCGGCATCGCGTTCCTTGCCAACGCCGCGAGCTTCCTGGCCGTGATCGCGGCGCTGCTCGCGATCCGCGAGGACGGCCGGGTGGAGGTCGCGCCAGGCGCCGACCTGCTGCTGCAGATGCGGGAAGGCGTTGCGTTCATCCGCGGCTCGCCGCGCGTGCTGTGGGTGCTGGCGACGCTCGGCGTGCTCAGCTTCTTCGCGATGAATTTCAACGTCTTCGTGCCGGTGCTCGCCCGCCAACAGCTGCATCTGCAAGCGTCCGGATTCGGTTTGTTGATGGCGGCCCAGGGGTCGGGCGCGCTCATCGGCTCGCTGCTCGTCGCCGCCTCGGGCCACCGTGGGCCGCAACACGCGTACCTGCTCTGGGGGCCAGTGCTCCTGTGCGGCGCCCAACTGCTGTTGCCGATCGCGTTCCACGCCGTTCCCGCGGGCGCGCTGCTGTTCGCGGCCGGGGCGGGCATGATCATGTTCACCGCCACCGCGAACAGCACCGTGCAGTTGGAGACGCCGGATGCACTACGCGGTCGCGTGATGAGCACCTACGCACTCGTGTTCAGCGGCGTGAGCCCGTTCGCGTCGCTGTTGATGGGAGCGATCGTGGACGGGTGGGGGCTCGCGGCGGGGTTCCTCATCGCAGGCGGCGCCGGTCTCGCGGGGACGTTTGGGGTCTACGCGCTCGTGCGCGCGCGGCAACGGCATGCGGACGCGAGCGCCGCGCGCGCGTCGGCGCTGGCGGAGCCTGCCGAGGACGCGCGGTAGGAATATGGGCGGGGCCGCCCGCGTTAGCCGCAACGACGCGTCGGTGGGACCGGGCGCGCGGCGAGCACGAAGGGGAGGCGACAGAGATGGCGGAGCCGACAATCGTCCCCACGGACAACGGACCGTACCAGGTGAAGGGCCCGATTCGACTCGTTGACGCAGAGGGCGGCGTGTGGGAAACGAAAGAGACCGTCTGGCTCTGCCGGTGCGGACATTCATCTCACAAACCGTTCTGTGACGGTTCGCACAAGAGAGTTGGCTTCGCGGCGACAGAGCGGGCAACCAAGCCGGCGTGACCGCGGCGGCCGGCTGCAACGCATCGCGCTGAGCCGACCGAGGCGTCACCGTGCGGCGGCGATCGTACGCGCCTGCGGTCTCGTTGGTCGCGCGGCCGCCACGGAGGCGTCGGATGCGCGTCGCCCGTCGGTGCGTCGCACGAGTACACGCCGGGTGCCGTTCGTGGCCACCACCACGGGGAACAATGCCGCCGCGCGGGCGACGAACCCGGGCAACTGGCCGCGAAACGTGCCTCGCCACAGCACGACCGCGCGCACGGCCGGCCGGGCGATGGCGTCGTCCAGGGACCGTTCCGTGACTTCCCCCAACTGGATGCGCACGATCGACGTGTCGATCAGCGCGCCGGGAACCGGGCGGCCGGCGAGGAACGGCACCAAGGGGTCGTCGGTCACGACCTCACCCCCCGGGGGCACTGCCCGCGCCAGCGCCGCGCTCGCGTCGCGAAGGGCTGCGGACGATCCGGACACGGTGCCGGCACCGGCGGCGACGTACGCCACTACCGCAGCGGCCGCCACGACCACCACGCTCCGGTGGAGGGCACGCGCACGGGTCAGGACCGCGTCCGCGCCGATCCCGGCGAGCAACGCCAGCGGTGAGACGAGCAGGATGAGGTGGTGGGGCCACAGCGGGGTCACCGTTCCGAGCGCAGCACCCTCCGCCGCAAGCCAGACGAGGAGCACCGGCGAGAGCCAGTCGGCCGCGGACGACTCGCTGGCGCGCGCTCGTCTCCGGCGCCGGTCGGCCAGCGCGGTGAACGCGCCCGCGACGGCGGCCGCGCTCAACGGCCAGGCGCCGGCCAGAAACGCGAGTTCGGCCGCAAGATTTGCGGCCGGGGCAGGCCCGACGATGCGGGCGGCGACGACGTGGTAACGGATCGCCTCCGCGGGAAACGCCGGCGTCCACAGCGTTGGCAGGAATGCGCCCACCGTGGCGATCGCCCCGATCCCCGCGGCGCAGAGCGCGATCGCGCGCCGCGGACCGGACCGATCGGCCCCAGAGAGAGGGGGGCGGAAAACCGCCCCGACCAGGATCAGCGGCAACGCCACGGTCACCGCCGTCAGTTTGGTGAGGACCGCGAGCGCCCACGCGATCCCCGCGACGATCCACACGAGCGCTCCGCCGCGGGCCCCGACAACCGCGAGCGCCATCGCGGCTGCCGCCAGCGCCTCGCTCGGCCCGTCCGTCTGAACGGTGTGCGCGGCGACCGAGAATGCGGCGTTGCCGGCCGCGGCGCAGACGGCGAACAAGCCCGCGCGAGGCCTTCCCACCGCTGCCAGGATCGAGAACAGCGAGGCCAGCCACATCGTGGATCCCAGGATCACGGGCGCGCGCGCCGCGATCATGTTTTGGCCTCCCACGCGATACGCCGCGCGGAGCGCCGCGACGAATGCTGGGGGCTGGCTGAGGAACACGTCCGTGTAGGGTCGGGACGCCCGGGTCCACGCCGCGGCCGTCTCAGCGTACACGCCTTCATCGTAGTCATACCGGGCGGGGTAGGGCGCCTCCGCGACCTGCCAGGCTTGCCAGGCGGTGTACGCGATGATGAGACAGACCGCGACCGCGGCCAGACGGCGGGTGCAATCCGATCGCTCGCGCGGCATTGCGCTGCGTATTCTTGGGCGCGGAACACCCGCCCTGCCTGCGGAGCAGCACCTGCCGTGGGCCCGCGATGACTCGGTCACGCCGACCACGGCGGGCGTGGCGCGTGCCGCGGGGCTGGAGTTCCGCGGCGGTAGCGTTGGGATGCCTGCTCGTCGCCGTCACGTCGGGCGCCTCGCAGTCTTCGAATCTGGTGCCCCTCGTGAGTTCCGTGACGCCGTCGGTCGCGCTCGTGACGGCGCAGGACGCCGACGGACAGCCGGCCGAATCTGGCACGGCGTTCATCGTCGGCGATGACGGCCTCCTCCTGACCGCGCTGCACGTGGTGGACACCGCGCGGCAGATCACGGTGACGTTTCCCGGGCATCCCCCGCTCGGCGCCGACGTCGTCGCGATCGATCCGGATCACGACGCGGCGCTGCTGCGCGTTCCGAGTCTGCCTCGTCCTGCGGCGCGCCCTCTGGCGCTTGCGGACTCGGGGGCGGTGCAGGTGGGTGCGGGCGTGGTGGTGGTGGGATACCCGCTGCCGTCGCCCCAGGCGCCAACGGTGACCGTCAACCAGGGGATCGTCAGCGCCCTCCGGACGCAGGAGGGGTACATTCAGATCGATGCCGCGGTCAACCCGGGCGATAGCGGAGGACCCGTGCTGACCTTGGACGGCAAGGTGATCGGTATCGTCGATGCGTCAGTGGCCGGCGCGCAGAACTTCAACCTGGCGGTGCCGGTCGATTTCGAGCGGACGCTGGTTCAGCGCGCGACGTCGCCCGGCGCCTCGAACGCTCCGCTGCC
>DATGJN010000075.1 GCA_035295165.1 bacterium | reverse complement strand
GTGCCCCGATGGACCTGTGTCAGGACCTGCACGCGCTGTTGATCCTTCTGACTCAACATGATCGTCTCCCTGGTCATAGTCCCAGGGTGACATAGTCACGGAACTGTTAGGGGGTGACATTATTGCTGAACTACTACACGGTTGCCGACATCGCCTTGACACGCGCGCGTTGCCCTGTGTATACTGCGCCCGGGTGATTGTGGGCCTCGGCGGCGATGCCGCGCCGAGGCTTTCTTCCGTCCTGATCCCCGTTTTGGCGTGAAGGAGCGGGTTGCGATGAAGGTGGCGGTGCGGAACGAACCCGGCAGCCGGGCCGTGCTGGAGATCGAGGTGCCCGAGGAAGCGCTGGCCCGCGCCATGGACCAGGCCTACGCGTCGCTCGTTCGGAGAGTCAGCGTGCCCGGGTTCCGGCGCGGTAAGGCGCCGCGCGCCATCCTGGAGCGCCATCTCGGCGAGGGTTCGATCCGCGAAGAGGCGATCCGGACACTCGTCCCGGCGCAGTACTCTGAGGCGATTTCGCAGGCGGGCATCGCTCCGATCACCCAGCCTGCCATCGACGTGAAGGATGGGGAGGACGGCAAGGGCCTACGCGTGACCGCCACGGTGGACGTGTACCCCGACGTGACGCTGCCGGACTATCGGGCGATCCACATCGAACGCGAGTCGCATCCGATCGCCGACGAGGATGTGGATCGCGCGCTGGAGGACATCCGCGCGCGTCATGGCCGGCTGGCGAGCGCGCCAGACGAAGCGGCGCGGCGAGGCGATTTCGTGCTCCTAACGGTCACCGCCTCCCCGGCCGGGTTCGAGCGGCTCCAGGCCGGCAAAGAGATGCTGGTTGAGCTCGGCGGAGGGCTGCTGCCGCAGGAAGTGGAGACGGCGCTCGAGGGCACCCGCGCTGGCGAGACCCGCACCGCCCAGCTGGCGTCGGACCAGGGCGAGGTGACCGTCCGCGTCGACGATGTGCGCCGCAAGGAGCTGCCGCCGCTCGACGACGCATTCGCGAAGACGGTATCGGACCAACCCACGCTCGCGGCGCTGCGGGAGGGACTGCACGCCCGTCTCGCGGCGGAGCGGGCCGACGAAGAGGTAGGAGCGCTGCAGGACCGCGTGGTGGACGCCGTCCTCGCGCAGACCGCGATCGACCTGCCGGAGAGCTTGGTCGAGCACGAGGTCGAGCATGTCCTGGAGGACCTCGCGGGTCGGCTGCAGTCGCGCGGGTTGACGCTCGATGGATATCTCCGCAGCGCGGGGAAGGACGAGGCGGCGCTGCGTGCGGAGATGCGGCCGCGGGCGGAGCGCCGGGTGCGGGTACGCCTGCTGCTCGAGGCGGTGTCGGAGCGGGAGTCGCTCGCCGTCGGCGAGGAGGAGATGTTCGCCGAGGTCCAGAAACTCGCGGCCGAGTTGGGACAGGACATCCCCAAGGTCGAGGCGTGGCTCGCCGAGCGCGGGCGGCGGGACGGCCTTCGGGAGACCATGGCACGGCGAAAGGCCATCGCGGTGCTCGTGGAGGCGGTCGCCGGACCGGAGCCGCAGACGACCTCCACGCTGAGCACGCCGGTGGGCGAACCCGCAGCGGCCAGTCAGGCGACGGCCGAGGGTGACCCGCAGCCCCCGGCGACGCCGGAGTCCGATCGGGGTACGGGCGCGTAGCCTCGGGCCGCATTCTCCTCGCCTTTCCGCCATGCTCGTCGCATTGTCACGCGGCCGACGATGGGAAGGAAGAGGGCGGAGGAAACGCGGGACTGTAGGAAGGGAGCGCATGCATGTACTACATGCCGATCGTTGTCGAGCAGACGGCCCGCGGAGAGCGGGCGTACGATATCTACTCCCGGCTCCTCCGGGAACGTCTTATCTTCATCGGCGGGCCGATCGAGGATGAGATGGCCAACCTCATCATCGCCCAAATGCTGTATTTGGACTATGAAGACTCCGAAAAGGAGATTCAACTCTATGTAAACAGCCCGGGCGGGTCGGCCACCGCGGGGCTCGCGATTTACGACACGATGCAGTTCCTGAAGTCGCCCGTGTCGACCATCTGCGTAGGCCTCGCGGCCAGCGCCGGGGCGATTATATTGGCCGGAGGAACGAAGGGACGGCGGTTTGCGCTGCCGTACTCTCGCATGATGATTCACCAGCCGTGGGGCGGCGCACAGGGTTCCGTGTCGGATATCAGCATCCAGACGAAGGAGTTCCTCGCGATCCGGCAAATTCTGGATGAAATCCTCGCCCAGCACACGGGGCAGCCGCTGGAGCGCGTGCAGCGGGATACCGACCGGAATTTCTGGATGAGCGCCAGCGAGGCGCAGGAATACGGGCTCATCGACGACGTGATCAAGCCGCGGAGCGGGAACCGGCCTACATGACGACGCGCCGGGCAGACGGAGAGCCGAGACACGATGTTTAAGACCACAGACGACCGGGACCGCCTGAAGTGCTCGTTCTGCGGGAAGACCCAGGAACAGGTGCGGAAGCTCGTGGCCGGCCCGGGTGTCTACATCTGCGACGAGTGCATCGAGTTGTGCAACGAGATCATCGAGGAGGAGCTCGCGGCGGGACCCCACGGGCACGCGAAGCCGCGGAGCGTTCCCAAGCCGCACGAGATCTACCAGACCCTCTGCCAGTACGTGATCGGTCAGGAACGTGCCAAGAAAGCGCTGGCCGTGGCTGTCTACAATCACTACAAGCGCATCGGGTCCCACTCCAAACGGTCGCCCGAGGTCGAGCTGCAGAAGAGCAACATCATGCTGATCGGCCCGACCGGGTGCGGCAAGACGTTGTTGGCGCAGACACTCGCGCGGATCCTCGACGTGCCGTTTGCGATCGCCGACGCCACGTCGCTGACGGAGGCGGGGTACGTCGGTGAGGACGTCGAGAACATCCTGCTGCGGCTGATTCAGGCTGCGGACTACGACGTCAAGCGCGCCGAGCGCGGCATCGTGTACATCGACGAGGTCGACAAGATCGCGCGCAAGTCCGAGAACCCGTCGATCACACGCGACGTGTCCGGCGAAGGCGTGCAGCAGGCGCTGCTCAAGATCCTGGAGGGGACGACCGCGAACGTCCCACCGCAGGGCGGCCGGAAGCACCCACACCAGGAGTTCATCCAGATCGACACGACGAACATCCTGTTCATCTGTGGGGGCGCGTTCGACGGGCTCGACCGGATCATCGAGTCGCGCGTCCGCGTCGCGAGCATCGGGTTTGGCGCGAAGATCGAACCCAAGCGGGAGCACCGGATCGGCGAGTTGCTCGCCCAGGTGATGCCGCAGGACCTGCTCCGGTACGGCCTCATCCCGGAGTTCATCGGCCGGCTTCCGGTCGTGGTGCCGTTGGAGCCGCTGACGGAGTCGGACCTCGTGACGATTCTGGTGGAGCCGAGGAACGCGCTCGTGCGCCAGTATCAGAAGATCTTGGAGATGGACGGCGTCGAGCTGATCGTCGGCGACGATGCGCTCCGCGCGATCGCCCGGGAGGCGATGACGCGGAACACCGGCGCGCGGGGGCTCCGCACGATCATCGAGGAGCTCATGCTCAACATCATGTACGAGATCCCCGCCCGCGGGGACGTCAAGCGCTGCATCGTGGCGCGGGAGACCGTGGAGAAACACATGGAGCCGCTGCTGCTCACCGCCGGCGACCTGAAGAAGATGCCCAAGGAGAAGCCCGCCTGAGCGAGCCCGGGCACGCGGACACCGTGAGTACGGCCTTGGAAGAAGCCTGCACCGCAGGCTTCTTCCCCTTTTGGGGCATCCGGCCAGGCTACGTCCAAACTGGGCGGCGGACGCCGAGGCGGGGCCGTGGAGCTCGCGAGCGAGTCCCGACGCTGGTCGTATCGGGTCCTTCGATGGGGCCGCCGGAACTAGTCCGCTGGGGGCTGGAATCCCCGCGGGCGTTTCCACCGTATATAGTAGATAAGAACGGAAGTCGGAGGCGTGAGCCGAGACAGGGGCAACTAGGGCAAGAATGGGATGGGCACGTGTGGTGAGCGGGCGCTCATGTTGGATGGTTATCGCATGGAGTCGCGGCACATCTGGGTGGGGCGTCCGGCTCTAGGAATGGGTCGTGAGGGGGAGGGTGTCCTCCCCGAGGAGGTTTGTCGATGACGGAACAAACGCCGAAGCAGACGCCGGAGCAGCTGCCGACGCCGGATATTCAATCGTTCCCGGAGGTGGTGCCGGCCCTGCCGCTCAAGGGCACGGTGGTGCTGCCTTCGATGGTTGTACCCCTGGGCGTGGGACGCCCGAAGTCGCTGGCGGCGCTCGAGGCCGCGTTGACTGGGGATCGCGTGATCTTGCTCGTGGCCCAGAAGAAGGACGACGAGGAGAATCCGGAGCCCGACGGGCTGTACGGGATGGGCACGATGTGCCGCATCCTGCAGGTCGGGAAGCAGGCGGACGGTACGGTGCAGGTCGTGGTCGAGGGTGCCGTGCGCGCAGCGATCGTTGAGTTCGTGCAGAGCGCGCCGTTCTTCCAGGCGCGGGTCGAAACGCGGCCGGACTCGACCGACAAACCGCTCGAGATCGAGGCGCTGATGCGCGGGGTGACTTCCCAGTTCGAGCGCTATGCGCGGTTGTCCCGCTCGATTCCGCCCGAGGCGTTCATGCTCGTGATGTCCGCGGAGGAACCCGGCCGCCTGGGGGATCTGGTCGCCCAACATCTGCAGCTGCGGGTGGAGGAGCGGCAGCGTGCGCTCGTGGCGGCGCCCAAAGACCGGCTCGAGATGTTGAGCGGCATCCTGACCAAGGAGATCAACATCCTCGAGCTCGAGCGCAAGATTCAGAATCGCGTGCGCAAGCAGATGGAGAAGAGCCAGCGCGAGTACTTCCTCAAGGAGCAGATGAAGGCGATCCAGCAGGAGCTCGGCGAGAAGGACGAGCGTACCGCCGAGGTGGACGAGTACCGCAAGAAGATCGAGGAGGCGAACCTCCCGGAGAAGGTCAAGGAGAAGGCGCTCGAGGAGCTGGGGCGGCTTGAGAAGATGCCCCCGATGGTGGCCGAGGCCGTTGTCGTCCGGACGTACCTCGACTGGATCCTGGCGCTGCCGTGGAGCACGCACACCGACGATCGCCTCGACACCAAGGTCGCGCGGACGATTCTCGACGAGGACCATTACGGTCTCGATAAAGCGAAGGACCGCGTCGTTGAGTACCTGGCCGTCCGCAAGCTCGCGCCGGACTCGAAGGCACCGATCCTGTGCTTCGTCGGACCGCCCGGCACCGGCAAGACGAGCCTCGGGAAGTCGATCGCGCGGGCGCTCGGCCGAAAGTTCGTGCGCGTGTCGCTGGGCGGCGTGCGGGACGAGGCGGAGATCCGGGGGCATCGCCGGACGTACGTAGGCGCACTGCCCGGCCGGATCGTTCAGGGGATGCGCACCGCCGGCAGCCGCAATCCCGTATTCATGCTGGACGAGATCGACAAGCTCGGCATGGACTTCCGCGGTGACCCATCGGCCGCGTTGCTCGAGGCGCTCGATCCGGAGCAGAACGACGCGTTCAGCGACCACTACCTCGAGCTGCCGATTAACCTGCGCGAAGTGATGTTCATCACCACCGCCAACATTCTCGACACGGTGCCGCCGGCGCTGCGGGACCGGCTTGAGGTGATCCGGTTCTCCGGGTACATCGAGGAGGAGAAGCACCACATCGCGACCCAGTTCCTGATCCCGAAGCAGCTCAAGGAGAACGGTCTCAAGCCCGACCAAGTGACGTTCACCGACGATGCGCTGCGGCACGTGATCCGTCAGTACACCAGGGAGGCCGGCGTCCGGAACCTCGAGCGCGAAATCGGCACCATCTGCCGGAAGATCGCGCGCGAGGTCGCCGAGGAAGAGGTGACGTCGGTCAAGGTGACCACTCAGAACGTGCACAAGTTCCTCGGGCCGACGAAGTTCCACTACGGGACCGCGGAGAAAGAGGACGAGATCGGCGCCGCCACGGGGCTCGTCTACACGGAGCAGGGCGGGGACATCATCACCGTCGAGGCGACGTTCCTGCGGGGCGAAGGGAAGCTGTCGATGACCGGACAACTCGGCGACGTCATGAAGGAGTCCGCGCAGGCGGCGTTCAGTTACGTGCGCTCGCGAGCGCGCCGCTTGGGGGCCGACGAAGCGTTCGCGTCGCGGTACGACGTGCACGTGCACGTGCCGGCGGGCGCGGTGCCCAAGGACGGGCCCTCCGCGGGGATCACGATGGCGACCGCGATCGTGTCGGCGCTGACGAGCCGGCCGGTGCGGAGCGACGTCGCGATGACCGGCGAGATCACGCTGCGGGGCAAGGTGCTCCCGATCGGCGGCGTGAAGGAGAAGGTGATCGCCGCGCACCGAGCAGGGATCAAGACGGTGGTGCTTCCCAAGGAGAACGAGAAGGATCTCTACGAGATCCCGGGCAACGTGCGGAAGAAGTTGCGGTTTGTGTTCGTGCAGCACATGGACCAGGTGCTCACCGAGGCCCTCGGGGAACCGGCGGGACTGCCCATGCTCACCCCGCCGCCGAGCTCGGTGCGCCGGTCCCAGCCCTCGATCCAGGCATAGCGTAACGAGGATCGTCCGGGCGGCGCGGCCCGGCGCGGTCTTCAAGCGATTCCGGGCGGGGCGGTCCTCTGAGGGGCCGCCCCGCCCGTGTTATTCCGCGGTGCCGGTCGCGCGAGACTGTGGCGCCGTGTGCGTTTCAGTAGCCTCGCACGACGTCCACGACGTGGAGGAGCGGTGCGCCCTCGACGTACCGCCGGAGGTTTTCGCAGAAGACGGCGATCACCCGGTCGAAGTACGCCGGGGCGACGCCGGCGACGTGCGGGGTGATGATGGCGCGCTCCATCTCGTACAGGGGGTGCTCGGGCGGCAACGGCTCCTGCTCGAGCGCGTCGAGCCCCGCTCCCGCAATCCACCCCTGCCGGAGCGCCGCGAGCAGCGCCGGTTCCTGCACGATCGCGCCGCGGGCGACGTTGATCAACACCGCGCTCGGTTTCATCGCCCGCAGCTCGGGTTCGCCGAGCAAGCCCCGCGTCTCCGCGGTAAGCGGCAGCAAGACGACGACGTAGTCGGCCTCGTGGAGCACCTCAAGGAGGCGGTCCGGCGCGAATACCCGGTCGACGAAGGGGAGCGGTCGCGGGGAGCGCTGGGTGCCGATGACGCGCATGCCGAACGCCGCCGCGCGCGACGCGAGCGCCTGCCCGATCTGGCCGAGCCCGAGGACGCCGAGCGTCCGGCCGGCGACCTCGTCGCCGATCGCGGACCCGCGGTCCCACCGGTGCGCGGCCTGGTTCCGGATGCTCACGTGCAGGCGGCGCGCAAATGCGAGGATCAGCGCCATGACGTGTTCGGGCATGGCGCCGTGGGCGCCGACGGTCCGCGTGAGCGTGACGCCGCCGTCCGCGATGCCGGGGACCGTCATGAACTGATCGACACCGGCGGTAAACGCGTGGATCCACCGCAGTCGGCGGGTATGCGCGGCGAGCGACGCGGGCACTTCGTAGGCGGCGATGACCTCCGCGTCCTCGGCGCGCGCGACGGCGCGGTCCGCACCATCCGTGACGGTGAGATCGATCCCTGGGGCGGCGGTCCGGGCCGACTCCGCGAGCCGGGCCCGCACCTGGTCCGGGATGGGCGCGGGCACGATCAGGAGCACCGGGCCGTGCGTCATCACGGGCGCCGCGGCACGGGCGTGGCGGCGGCGGTCGGCGACGCAGGCCCGTGTGCGGCCAGGCTCAGCCGCGCGAGGAGCGCGCCGCGCGGAGCGACGTCGACTGGGACGCCGTTCCGGAACGCGATCGCAAGCCCAGAGAGCGGTGACACCCGGGTACCCGGGAGCACCACCCCGATCAGGTTGAGCGGGTCGGCCGCCGAGACGACGACCTCGCGCGTCTCGTCGGGCGTCCGGCGAACGGCCCGCAGCGCGTCGACCGCCTCCGGGAGCGCGAACTGCTCTCCGGTGAATCCCGCAACGAACCGCCCGCCGCGAATCGCGCCTTGGGCTTCCCACCGTCGATAACGGTCGAGCAGGCTGCGCCACGCCGGCGCACATCGCTCGCGCGCCAGCAGGTCGCGGAAGACCACTCCGTAGCGCTGCAGCAATCGGCGGGCGAGCGCGTCGGTGCGTTCGTCGGCGCTAAGCGGTTCGGCGCCCGGGTCCCAGATCGCCCAGCGTCCCGCCGGGAGTGGCCGTGCTGACACCCGTCTTCCGACCGCCGAAAGAGACGCGCGATGCCGGCGCCGGGCGCGCGGCGCGCCGTGCACCAGGCGACGCAGCCCCGCTAGTCCGTCTCCCGTCACGATCCCGGCGGCGACGAGTTCCCAGAGCGCCGCTTCGACCTCCGCCGGAAGGCGGCGCACGGCGCGGGCGATATCGAGGAGGAACGACGCGCCGCGCGCCGCCAGGACGCCCGCCACGTCGCGCGCGGCGTGGCTGAGCCCCGGCGTCTCCTCGACATGCGCGCCGGGCCCGAGGAGGGCGGGCAGGTTGTCGCGTAGCGCGAGCGTGATCGGGACGGCGCGCGAGAGGCCGGGCCATGGGTGACCGGGCTTGACCCGCGCGCCGGCTTCATCCTCCGGTTCGGCGGCCGGTCGGTTCGCGGGAACCCGCCCCCACGTGACCGTGCCGTCGAGGCACAACGCGTCCAGATCCGCCGGATTGTACTCGCGGATCCGCGCAGGGAGCACATGCTCCTCCCACGCGGGTGCGGGCACCTCCACGCCCTCTAGCATCGCGACGACCGCGGCGACCCCGTCCCGGCCGTACAGCTGTGTTCCCGGTTGCACGTGGTGCCAGCGCAGGAGAAACCGCATGAACGCGGCCGGTTCAACCGGTTCGATCTCGCGCCTGAGCCGGCCGAGCGTCAGACGGTGGATACGCGCCAGCAGCCGTCGCTCGCACCACTCGAGTCTGTCCGGCCGCAGCGTGAATCGCCCGCGCAGCACGGTCCCCGCGCCCTCCAGCACGGCGAGCGCGGCCTCGACGTCGGCGACCGGGAGGCCGATCCTGTCCGCGAGGCCGCCGGCCGTGGCGGGGCCGATGCACTGCAGCCACCCGTGCACGATTTCCCGCACCGCGTCGCTGCGCCCGATCGTCGCCGATCCGCCGGGCGGCGCGGAGGATGAGGCGTCGTGCGCCGCCGGGGCCGGGTCGAATCGCGCGCCCGGCAGCGCCGTGCCGACGAGCGCCACGCGTTCGGCGGCGACGTAGGCGCGCCGCTCGCGGCCTGCGACGTCGGCCCACCGGGCGACGACGGCGCGCCCGGCCGCGACCAGCGCGTCGGCCAGTTGCGGTCCGCCGGGCGGATGCGTCCAGGACAGCACGTCTTCAACCGGGAGCACGCCGACCGTCAGCAGGTGGTCGTGTAGTTCGTCGGCGGTCCGGACGTCCGGCCACGCTTGCGCGCGGACCTCGGCTATCGCCGCGGGGTCGAGCGCCCCGACGCCGCGCGCGAGATCGGGGTCGGTACGCCGAAGCGAGACCGCGCGGGCGCGCCGCTCTTCGAGCGGCGCGTCGTCGAGGAACGCGTACGGGTTCGCGTTCAGGATCTCCTGCGACATCGGCGACGGGGTCGGCGTCTCCACCGCAACCGCGCGGATGGCGCCGGCCTCCAGCGCGCCGAGGACCCCGCGCAGACCGTCGAGGTCCATCGCCTCGTGCAGACAGTTGCGGATCGTTTCGGTCACAAGCGGGTGGTCGGGCGGCTCGATCGGCCCCATGTGATTGTCCTGGCAGCCCACCTGCTCCGGGAACACCGCCCCGAGGAGGTCGTCGGACCGCATCCGCTGGATCGGCATCGGCACGCGTCGGCCGCCCATGTGACGCAGCAGCGCGAGGGACCGCGTGGCGTTCCACCGCCAGCGCGTCGTGAACAGCGGTGTCGCGAGCAGCGCCTGGACGAGATCCTTTTCCACCGTCCGGGTCCGCACGAACCCGAAGAGACTGTCGAGGGGGAAGCTGTGCTGCTGGCTGAGCGAGAGCACGATCCCGTCGTCCGTCGCCGCGGCCTGCAGCTCGAAGTCGAACGTCAGGCAGAACCGCTTCCGCAGCGCGAGCCCCCACGCCCGGTTGATCCGCGCGCCGAACGGCGTGTGCAGCACGACCTGCATCCCGCCGGCCTCGTCGAAGAACCGCTCGGCGACGATCGTTTCCTGGGACGGGACGCAGCCCAACGACGCCACGGTCTCGGCGACGTAGTCCACCGCCTGCGCCGCGCCGTCCGCATCCACGCCCGCCTCGGCCGCGAGCCAGGCGGATGCCGCCGCCCGATCCTCGAGGCGCGCGGCGATGTCTCCGCGGAGCGCGGACACCGCGGCGGAGAGCTCCGGCGTCCTCGCGGGCGCCTCACCGATCCAGAACGGCACCGACGGCGGCGCACCGTGCGCGTCCACGACGCGCACCCGCCCCGCCTCGATACGGCGGATTCTCCAGGAGGTGTTCCCGAGCAGGAACGTCTCGCCCGCCATGCTCTCCACGGCAAAATCCTCGTTGACGGTGCCGACGACGGTTCCGTCCGGCTCCAGCACCACGTCGTAGTCCGCGGTGTCCGGGATCGCGCCGCCCGAGGTGATCGCCGCAAGGCGCGCGCCGCGTCTGGGCCGCAGGACGCGGTGCACGCCGTCGCGGTGGAGCAACGCGGTCGTCCGGCCGAGTCGGCGGGCCACGCCTTCCGCGAGCACCCCCACGACTTGGTCGAACTCGCCCCGGGTGAGATCGCGGTAGGGGTGCGCGCGCCGCACGACGTCAAAGAGTGTGTCCTCGGCGATCTCCTGCGTCGCGACGGTGGCGACGATCTGCTGCGCGAGAATGTCGAGGGGTTTGTCGGGCAGCACGACGCCGTCCAGGTCGCCTGCCCGCGCCGCGCGTACGACGGCCGCGCCCTGCATCAAATCGTCCCGCGTGAGCGGGAACAGCACGCCCTTGGACGTTTCCGCCACGCCGTGCCCCGAGCGTCCGACGCGCTGGAGCAGCGTGGCGATCGCGCGCGGCGCGCCGAGGTGGCAGACCAGGTTCACGTGACCGATGTCGATGCCGAGTTCGAGGGACGCCGTGGCCACCACCACCGGGACGTCCCCAGCGCGCAGACGCTGCTCGGCGTCCAGTCGGATCTGTCGGGACAGGCTGCCGTGATGCGCGGCGACCCGCCCCTCGCCCAGTCGCAGCGTCAGGTGGTGCGCCACGCGTTCGACTAGCCGCCGCGTGTTCACAAACACGAGCGTGGTTCGGTGGGCCCGCACGAGCGCGGCCACGCGGTCGTAAATCGCGTCCCACATCTCATGCGTGGCGATCGGACCGCGCGGCGGACCCGGCACCTCCACCGCCAACTCCCACGGCCGGCGGTGGCCCGTGTCGACGATCGTACACTCCGAGCTCGGCCCGCGGCCGTTCCGCGCCGACCCGGAGAGTAGCTGGGCGATTTCCTCGATCGGTCGTTGGGTGGCCGATAGACCGATGCGCTGGCAGCGGGTGCCCGTCAGGAGGTCCAACCGCTCGAGCGAGAGCGCGAGGTGCGCGCCGCGTTTGTCCCCGGCGACGGCGTGGATCTCGTCGACGATCGCCGTCCGTACCGTGCGCAGAAACTCCCGACTCCGCTCTGCCGTCAGGAGCAGATAGAGCGACTCCGGCGTGGTGATCAAGATGTGCGGCGGCCGCCGGAGCATAAGCGCTCGTTCGCGCGCGGGTGTGTCGCCCGAGCGGACCGCCACCCGAATTTCGGGGAGCGTCGTCCCTTCGGTCGCGGCCAGCCGCCTCAGTTCTTCGAGCGGCGTCACGAGGTTGCGCTGGATGTCGTTGCCGAGCGCCTTGAGCGGCGAGACGTATACGACGGACGTGCCGTCGCGGAGACCCCCGGTGGCGCCTTCGCGGACGAGCCCGTTCACCGACCACAGGAACGCGGCGAGCGTCTTGCCAGATCCGGTGGGCGCGGCGACGAGGGTGTCCCGCCCGCTGCCGATCGCCGCCCACCCGGCGACCTGGGCGGCGGTGGGCGCGTCGAACCGCTGGACGAACCAACGGGTGACTAACGGATGAAACAGGGCGAGGCTCATCTAGTCGAGTCTACCACCGCGACGGGGCCATCTTCCAGGCGCCGTTCCACCCGAGCGCCCCTCAGACCCGCCCGCGGCGCCACGGGGCACACGCTTGGACGCCGGTTCGGCCGGATCTGGGGTTACGCGGTCGGTGCGGTGGACTCAGGGACGAATGGAGTGCGGCTACAACCTCCAAAACTCGGGTATACCGGTCGATGCAGGCGGCCGCGGGCCCTCTTGTCTTCCCGCCTGCAGTTGCTGCCTCGGGATGTCTGGGGTGCGCCGCGTAGGTTTTCGCCATCGACGCCCGCGCCCCAAGGGGGATTGCGCACTGCTTCCTCAGGACGACAGACCGCACGCGGAGAGCCGTTGGTCCCTGCTGCTCAGACCCGTCCCCAGCCCGATCCTGGGGCGGCTTCGCCGCGTCTGGGCCGCGCTCCGGGGATCGCTGCACGACGCGGACCTGACAGGGGCCGAAGAGGAGACTCGCCGCCGCGCGGCGTATTTCGAGGCGCTCAACGCCGTCATCTCCGCCGCGATCTCCGTTGGCGACCCGCCTGCGCTCCTCCAGGCGACGATCGGCCGCGCGCTCGACGCCCTCGGGTGTGAACAAGGCGCCATCTGGATCGGTGATACGTACGATCTCCGCGGGGTGACGGTGGATCTGTTCGCGTCGCTGCTGGCGGATCCCCGCACCGTGTGCGCGGTGGAGGATTGGCAGAGTCGCGCACCCGTCGGCGCCGAACCGATGGCGTCCGCGATGCTCCGGGCGGGCGTTCGCGCGTCGCTCCAGGCTCCGATTCTGGCGGCGGGTCTTCCGATCGGTGCCATCGCCGCACTGTCCGCGGCTCCACGGACGTGGTCGTCCCACGATCTGCGGCTTGTCGAGGCGATCGGAACGCAAATCGGCGGCCTGGCCCATCGCCTGCAACTGCTCGAGGCGACGCGCCAGCGCACGTCTGAGCTGGAGACGTTCTACGATTTGAGCCACCGGTTGCGCCAGGCCCGGACCGTGGAGCAGATGTACCCTATCATCGTCGAGCACGCGTGCGGGCTGCTGATCGCCGATCACGGCGCCCTGGCGCTGGCCGCCCCGGACCGCCAGTCGTTCACGGTGGCGCATACGCAGGGGGTCGCGCTGGAGGAACCGGGGCTCGTGTTCTCCGCGGCCCAGAGCCCGTCCGGTGGCGTGCTCAAAACGGGCCTCACGTTCGTCACGCGGGACTTCAGCAGCGAGGTGCCGCATCTTGGCTCCGACTACCCGGCCTACCATGCGTCCGGGCCGTTGATCATCGTTCCCGTTCGATCGGACGAGAAGATCACCGGCACGCTCCGCGTGGCCCGGTGGAATCGCCCCGGGGTCCGCGCGTTCACCGATGCCGAGGTTCGGTTGCTCGAGGGGATCGCGGAAATCGCGGGCACGGCGATCCGCCGCGCGCGGCTCCACGACCGTCTCGAGCAATCCTACATCGAGATGGTCTTGGCCCTCGCCAAAGTGACCGCTGCGCGGGAGAGCTATACCGGCGATCACGACGAACGCCTCGCGACCCGGGCGGTCGCCCTGGCGCGGGCGATGGGGTGTTCTGACGCGGAGGCGCAGGACATCCACTGGGGTGGGCTCTTTCGCGACATCGGCAAATTGGGGGTCCCCGACAGCATTCTCCGGAAGCCCGGGGCGCTGACAGACCGCGAGTGGCAGATCGTGCGCCAACACCCGGCGATCGGGGCGGAGATCTTGAATCCCGTCGAGCGGATGCGCGACGTCGCGCTGCTCGTCCGGCACCACCACGAGCGCTGGGACGGATCCGGGTACCCGGACCGGCTCGCGGGCGACGCCATTCCGCTCGGCGCGCGCATCCTGGCCGTGGTGGACGCCTACAGTGCGATGACCGACGATCGGGTCCACCGCGTCTACGGCACGCAGCGGACCACCGATGAATCGCTGACGGAGCTGCGCCGTTGCGCCGGCGTCCAGTTTGATCCGGACGTCGTCGAAGCGTTCTGTCGGCTGGTCGGGGACGGCGGCAGCGACGCCGCCGTCTCCGCCGAGGACGGAGTGCCGCGCGCGAGCGATCCGCAGGCGCCTGCGACCGATATCGCGCGATCGCTCTCGTACGGCCAGCGCGCCGGCCGCGCCGTGCCCGCGATGACGGAGGTGACCCGGCGCCTGTTGCGTCCCCTCGATCTCACGGAGGTGCTCGACGAGATCCTGCACCACATCCAAGAGGTGTTCGGCTATCCGATCTGCTGCGTGTTCTTCGTCGACGAGCAGGCTCAGGCGCTGTACGTGAAAGCGCAACGGGGGTACGATCCGCAGGTGGCGAGGGTCACGCGTCTCCGGGTCGGCCAGGCGGGGATCGTCGGATGGGTCGCCGACAAGCGACGGTCATACTACGCTGCGGATGTCGCTCGCGACCCGCTCTACGTCTCCATCTCGCCGGTGACCCGCTCGGAAGCCGCGTTCCCGTTGATCGTGGACGATCGAGTCATCGGCGTCTTGAACGTGGAGAGTCCGACGGTGGATGCGTTCCCGAAAGAAAGTCGCGAGTTCCTGGAGGCGTTTGCCGTCCTGGCCGGGTTGGCCATCCTGCGGGCACAACGCGACGAGGACCTCAGTCGCCTTGCCCTCACGGACGGGCTCACCGGGCTGGCGAACCACCGCGCACTCTGGGAGGCGCTCGAACGCGAGATCGCGCGGGCCCGGCGCAACGGGCGTCCGGTGTCCGTGGTGATGGTCGAGATCGACGGGTTCAAGCGGTTCAACGATCGGTTCGGTCACCTGGAAGGCGACCTGGTCCTGCAGGCGGTCGCGGACGCGCTCAGGAGCAACAGTCGGGCGATGGATCTCGTCACGCGCTTCGGGGGAGACGAGTTCGTGGTGCTGTTGCCGGATGCGCCACACGACATCTCCGCGCAGATCGCGGAGCGCGTACGCGCCCGGGTCGAACAGATTCGGGCGTCGGGCGCGATGGGGGTCACGGTGAGCGTCGGCGTGGCGACGATGCACAAGGATGGGGACACGGCGAAGGCGCTCATCGCCACGGCAGATCAGCGGATGTACGAGGTGAAACGCGCCGGCGGGAACCGCGTCGGCGCCGGGTGAGCCCTGGTCCGCCCTGCGGGGAGGGGTGCGGGTCCGTGCGCAGCGCTGGCGGATGCCGCCGGTCGCTTGCGCAGGGCGGCGTGGCGGACGTATAATACGCGCATACATACAGTGCGCGAGGATGGGGAGGAGTAGGTCCGGACAGCCCTGATCGGGCGCCCTCAAGCGAGGGGAGGATGGTGGAAGCTCCCCGGGACGCCGGACCGAACGTCACCCCGGAGCGGAGGGTCGGAGGCGCGTGCGCCGGCGGCCGATCGGGTCGCGCCCGTGACAGCGCAGAGAGCCGGTGATGCCGTCCACGCTCGGGCGTTCGTGCCCGGGAGCGGGCTGCGACCGGAACGAAGGTGGTACCGCGGAGCGCCGCTCCGCCCTTTGGGCGGAGCGGCGTTGTTGTGTGAGGAGGCGAGGATCGTGCACGAGTTGCCCAAGACCTACGACCCGGCAGAGACCGAGCGGCGATGGTACGCGGTGTGGATGGCCCGTGGCTACTTCCATGCCGTCCCGGATTCGCGACCGCCGTACGCGATCATGATGCCCCTCCCGAACGTGACGGGCGAGCTGCACATGGGGCACGCGCTCAACAACAGCCTGCAGGACTGCCTGACGCGGTGGAGTCGCATGCGCGGCTACAACGCGCTGTGGCAGCCGGGCACCGATCACGCGAGCATCGCCGTGCACGTGGTGATGGAGCGGCGGCTGGCGAAGGACGGTAAGACGCGGTTCGATCTGGGGCGTGAGCGCTTCCTCGAGGAAACCTGGCGGTGGAAGGAGGAGATCGGCAGCCGGATCCTCGAGCAGATGCAGCGGATGGGGTTCTCGTGCGATTGGGAACGCGCCACGTTCACGATGGATCCCGCCTACTACGCCGCCGTCCAGGAGTGCTTCATCCGACTGTACCGGAAGGGCCTGATCTACAAGGGCAAGCGGATGATCAACTGGTGCGTCAAGGACCAAACCAGCATATCTGACCTCGAGGTGGAGTACGTAGAGGAGGCGAGCACGCTCTACTCTCTCCGCTATCTGGGGGAGGACGGGGGGCCCGGCGTCGTGATCGCCACCCAGCGTCCGGAGACGATCCTCGCCGACGTCGCGGTCGCCGTGCACCCCGACGACCCCCGCTACCGCGCGCTAGTGGGGACGAAGGTGGTGGTGCCGCTGGTCGAGCGGCCGGTTCCGGTGATCGCGGACCGGCGGGTGGAGCGCGAATTCGGGACGGGGGCGGTGAAGATCACGCCGGGCCACGATTTCTTGGACTACGAGATCGGCGCCGAGCACGAGCTCCCGGTGCTCGTGTGCCTCGATCAGCACGGGCGGATCACGGATCTCGGCGGGCCCCGGTATCTCGGCATGGATCGCGCGGACGCGCGGCGTTACATCGTGGAGGACCTCCGCGCGGCCGGCGCGCTCGAATGCGAGGAACCGTACACTACCAATATCGGCCGCTGTGATCGGTGTAAGACGATCATCGAGCCGTACATCTCGGACCAGTGGTTCTGCCGCATGAAGTCGCTCGCGGCGCCGGCGATCGCGGCGGTGCGCGACGGCCGCGTGCGGTTCCATCCGGAGCGCTGGACGAACTTCTACCTGAATTGGATGGAGCAGATCCGGGACTGGAACATCAGCCGTCAGCTCTGGTGGGGCCACCGCATCCCGATCTGGTACTGTGGCTGCGGCGAGATGGTGGCGAGCGCGGAGGCTCCCGCGGGCTGCCCCAAGTGCGGCGCGCGGGAGCTTACGCAGGACCCGGACATTCTCGACACGTGGTTCAGTTCGGCCCTGTGGCCGATGGCGACCCTCGGCTGGCCGCAGGAGACGGACGACCTCAGGTACTTCTACCCGACGAACACGTTGTTCACCGATCGGTCGATCGTGTTTCTCTGGGTGGCGAGAATGATGATGTTTGGTCTGGAGTTTCGGGGCGAGGTGCCGTTCCGCGACGTCTACGTGCATCCGACCGTTCTGACGATCGAGGGAAGGCGGATGAGCAAGAGCTTGGGGACCGGGATCGATCCGCTCGGTCTGGTGGACCGCTACGGGGCCGATTCGATGCGGTTCGCGCTGATCAACCGCTGCACCGGCGAACAGGACCTGCGGTTTTCCGAGAAGATGGTCGAGGACACGCGTAACTTCGCCAATAAGATCTGGAACGCGGCGCGCTTCGTGCGCTTGTCGCTTGGCGGGGGCGCGGCGCCGCAGGCGGCGGCGGGCGCGGACGGTGCCGGACGGACGCTGCCCGACCGCTGGATTCTCAGCCGGTTTGCCGGAGCCGCCGCGGACGTCACGACGGCGCTCGAGGGGTTTGAGTTCCGAGACGCCTGCGCGTCCCTCTACGGGTTCATCTGGAGCGAGTTCTGCGACTGGTATGTGGAGATGGCGAAGGAAAACCTCCGCGCGGGCGGCGAGTTGGCGGACGGCACCCGCCGCGTGCTCGCGTCGGTCCTCTCGGAGACGATGGTGCTGCTGCATCCGATCATGCCGTCGCTGACCGAGGAGATCTGGCAGGCGCTGCCGCACGAGGGGCAGACGATCATGCGCGCCAGGTGGCCGGTGCCGGAAGACTTGGCCGCGCGCGCGGACTGGCGGGCCCGCCGCACCGACGGAATTGCGGATGCGGCGATGGCCGAGGTGATGGGACTGGTGCACGCCGTCCGCGGCATGCGGGCCGACCTGGGATTGGCGCCCGCAGACGCCGTGCCGGTGGTGCTGCTCGCCCCGGACGACCGGGGGGCGTTACTCCGGGACGCCCACCGGTACATCGCGCCGCTGATCCGCGCCTCCCGCCTGGACCTCGCCCGCGCGGGCGCCGCCGGCGCGCGTCCGGCCGGCGCCGTCTCGGCGCTGTGGGGAGACATCGAGATCGCGGTCCCGGTGGAGTCCGAGGAGGCACGCGCCGCGGCGAGTCAGCGGCTCCGCAAACAGATGGGCGGGATCGAACGGGACCTCGAACGCCTCGGGGAGCGGCTGCGGAGCCCCGCGTTCCTCGAGAAGGCGCCCGTGGAGGTCGTCGCCGCGGACCGGACGCGGGAGCGGGAGCTCGCATCGCGACGCGACACGCTCGCGCGGTACCTCGCCGGCTTAGGTGCTTGACCCGATGCGAACGTCGCGCCGATGAGCGGTCCCGTCGCGGGCACGCCGGAGGCGGTGGTCACCCCGGCCGCGCCCGTGCGGTGGGTCGGGTATGTGCTCATCCTGTGCGGGGTCGTCATCCTGGTCGTCTTTGCGGCCACGATCAATCCCGGTCAGCTGGGCGCGGCGCTTCACGGCGCGCGCCCAAGCCTGCTGGGCCTCGCGGTGGCCGCCGTCGGTGCCCAAGTGCTGGTCAAAGCGGTGCGCTGGCGGTACATGGTGGCGCGCCTCACCGGGACGGTGATCTCCGTCAGGTTCTCGGTGGTCTCGATTCTCGCAGGTGTCGCGGCGGGCAGCGTCACCCCGGCGCGCAGCTTCGAGGTGGCCAAGATCATGATGCTCAAGGGCTCGTACGGCACCGGCCTGGGCCTCTCCACGTCCGCGATGCTGGTGGAGCGCTTGCTGGACATCGTGTTGATGATCGCCGCGTTCCTGGTCGCGGGCCTGCTCCTCCCCCGCCGGATGATCACGGCCAGTGAATTCTTGCTCGTGTTGATCGCCGCCCTGATCGCGGGGTCGATCGTGCTCGCCGCCGCGCCGCTCGGTGTCCGGACGTGGACCCGGCACCTGCTCCGGCGGTTGCCGATGCCTGCGGGCGTCCGCGCGCGCGCCGTCCGCCTGACCGACACGCTGTGCGAGAGCATTCTCGTGTGGCGGCAGGGTCGGACGCTTGGGGTGTTGGTGCTCGTCACCGCGGTCGTGACAGCGCTCGATCTCGCCAGGGTCTGCATCGTGTTCTGGGCGATGGGGACCGGTCTGTCGCCCACATTTGTGTCGTTCACGTACGTCGGCGCGGCCATGCTCGGCATGGCTCTGCTCGTCCCCGGGGGCGTCGGCGTGACCGAAGTCTCGCAGGTCGGGCTGATCGCGCTGTTGGCCCCGCACGCGCTCCCCCCGGTGCTCGCCCGGAGCGCCGTGCTGTTGGACCGCACGCTCTCGTACTACCTGCCCACATTGATCGGTGCCGCGCTGCTGATGGCGTACCATCGGTACCGCCACGTCTTCCGCTAGACTCGCTCGGAGACCTGCGGCCCCGCGGGAGCGCGCGGCGGCGCGGTGCTGGCCCCACGGGGATCGTTGCGCCGGGAAGTCACTCCGCTTCGCGTCGGCTCCTCAGCAGGAGCGGCGGCGAGGTTCCCGCGAACTCTGGGGCCGATGGGAGAGCGTGCGGTGAGACCGGGGCGTGTGGTGCTGCTGCTGCTCATCGTCGCCGGGCTGTTCGCCGGGGCGGTCGGTACGGGATACCTGCTCGGCCAAAGCGCGTTCCGGTCGTCCCCGCCGAGTGCCCGTGCTCCCGCCCGCCCCACGGCCGGTCCGCCGTCGGAGGCGGCGCCGGCCGCGCCAGGGGCGTCCTCAGCGGCGCCCGGTGGTGCGGGTGCACGAAGCACCGCGCCTCCGTCCGGCAGCTCGGCGGCACCCGGTGGGGTGTCGTCGGGGACGTCGGGCGCCGCGCCGGGGTCCGCCGGGCTTCCCTCCGTGGCGGTGCAGACGGCGCCCACGCCCGGCACCCCCGGGTTATCGGCGCCGACGACGACCACGAGTCCGACCCCGATCCCGCCGGGATCGCCCGCGCCGGGGGAGACGCCGAGGCCGAACCCGCCATCCACCCCGTCTCCGGCACCGCCGGCGGCCAGCGCGGCTGCCCCACCGGTCGCACCGACTAGGTTCCACGTCCAGGTGGGCGCGTTCGACGCGCGGCAGAACGCCGAGGCGCTCGTGCTGCGATTGCGGTCCCTGGGGTACGCGGTCACGCTGGTCGAAGGTTCGCCGTACCGCGTATGGGTGGGCGGCTACGTGGACCAGCCGACCGCGCAGCGCCTCGCCGACATTCTCAGCAAAGCCGGGTTCGACGCGGTCTTGACCCCGCGGTAGCAGATCTCGAGTCAGGGAAGGAGCCGCCGATGGCGCACGAACACCTCTTGGTCAGCATCGAAGATCCGATCGCCGTGGTCACGCTCAACCGGCCGCAGGTCCTCAACTCCCTGAACCAGGCGCTGATGGAGGAGCTGGCCGGCACGCTGGAGGGATTTGATCAGGACCCGCACGTGCGGTGCGCCGTGGTGTGGGGTGGCCCGCGCGCGTTCGCGGCCGGCGCAGACGTCCGCGAGATGGCGGAGGCGAGCACGGGCGACATGGTCCGGAGCTATCGGTTCCAGCAGTGGGAGCGTATTCGCCGCGTGGCGACGCCGATCGTGGCCAGCGTGAGCGGGTTCGCGCTTGGCGGCGGCTGCGAGCTCGCGATGCTGTGCGACATCATCGTGGCATCCGAGACCGCGCGGTTCGGGCAACCCGAGATCCGCCTGGGCGTGATGCCGGGGGCCGGTGGTACGCAGCGGCTGACGCGGGCGGTGGGGAAGTCGCGTGCGATGGAGATGATCCTCACCGGGGAGCCGATCACGGCCCAGGAGGCGCATGCGGCGGGGCTGGTCTCCCGGGTGGTGCCGGTGGAGGTCTGCCTCGACGAGGCGAAGGCCCTTGCGCGTGTGATCGCCTCACAGCCGCCGCTCGCCGTTCGCCTGGCAAAGGAGGCCGTGTTGCAGGCGTTTGAGACACCCCTAGCCGACGGCGTGCTGTTCGAGCGCCGGTGCTTCCACCTGTTGTTCGGCACGGCGGACGCACGCGAAGGTATCCGGGCGTTCCTCGACAAGCGACGGCCGGAGTGGACCGGCCGGTGACCCAGCGGCGAGACTCGCTTGCCGCCCTGGCGCGCGATGTGATCGCGTGCCACGCGTGCCCGCGGCTCCGACGATACTGCACCGCGGTGGCCGCGCGCGGCAAGCCCGAATTCGCCGGGTGGGCCTACTGGGGTCAACCCGTCCCGGGGTTCGGAGATCCCCGCGCGGCGGTGCTCGTGGTCGGTCTCGCGCCCGCCGCGCACGGCGCCAACCGCACCGGCCGGATGTTCACGGGCGACAGTTCGGCGATGTGGCTGGTGCGCGCGATGCACCGCGCCGGGTTTGCCAACCAGCCGACATCCGAGCACCGCAAGGACGGGCTGCGGCTGTCGGGCGCGTACATGACGGCCCCGGTCCGGTGCGCGCCGCCGGAGAACAAACCGCTGCGCCCGGAGTTCGCGCGGTGTCTGCCGTTTCTTGAACGGGAGGTGGCGTTGCTTCCGCGTGTGCGCGTCCTCGTGGCGCTCGGCCGCGTGGCGTTCGACGTCTGTCGGCATCTGCTCCGGGCCTGCGGCGCCGAGGTGCGCGGGCTGCGCTTCGCGCACAGTGCGTGCTATGAGTTCGGGGGCGGGCGGCCGGCACTGATCGCAAGCTACCACCCGAGCCGCCAGAACACCAACACGGGAAAGCTCACCCAGCCGATGCTGGACGACGTGTTCCGGACCGCGCGCCTGCTCGTCGCGCGGGACCCCGGTGCGCGACCGGCATCCACGCTCGCACCGTAGAGGGAGGAAGCGCGTATGGCTGAGACGCTGCTGCTCGAGACGCGGGACGGGGTGCGGGTGATCACGCTCAACCGACCCGACGTCCTCAACGCGTTCACCGCGACGATGGGGGACGAACTGCATGACGCGCTGCGCGACGCGGAACAAGACGCCGCCGTCCGGAGCGTGTTGTTGACCGGCGCCGGACGGGGCTTCTGCTCCGGCCAGGATCTGCGCGAGGAATCGCCCGGTCCGCGCGCGTACGGTGCGCTGCTTCGGACAAGATACAACCGGATCATCCTTCGCATGCGGACGATGGAGACACCGGTGCTCGCGGCGGTGAACGGGGTCGCCGCCGGGGCCGGGTGCAACCTCGCGCTGGCCGCCGACCTGCGGATCGCGTCGGACCGGGCGTCGTTCATCGAGGTGTTCGCGCGCATCGGGTTGATCCCGGATTCCGGGGGCACCTGGTTGCTGCCGCGCCTCGTGGGCACGGGCCGCGCGCTGGAGATGATGATGCTTGCCGAACCGGTGGACGCGCCCACCGCCGAGCGGATCGGCCTCGTCAACCGCGTCGTGCCGCACGACGAACTGCTGCCGCGCGCGATGGAGTGGGCGGCGCGCCTCGCCCAGGGGCCGACGCGCGCGTACGGATTGATCAAGCGGGGGGTCGAACGTAATCTGTCCGCGGACCTACGCAGCGCGTTGGACTACGAGGCGTTCCTCCAAGACATCGCCGGCCGGACCGACGATCACCGCGAAGGCGTCAGCGCGTTTCGCGAGAAGCGCACACCCGCCTATCGCGGCCGCTAGCGCCGGATCGGGTGCGGCGTGCGCGGGAGGCACGCCGGACGGGACGTCGGGAAGCCAGCGGAAGGGAGTGCGGTGATGCGTGACGTGGTGATCTTGGACGCGGTCCGGACGCCGATCGGCCGGTACGGCGGGGCGCTGCGAGCCGTGCGGCCGGACGACCTCGCGGCCCACGTCGTCCAGGCGATCGTGCAGCGCAATGGCCTCGACCCGGAGGCCGTCGAGGACGTCGTGTTCGGATGCACGAACCAGGCGGGCGAGGACAACCGAAACGTGGCGCGCATGGCGGTGTTAATCGCCGGCCTGCCGGATCACGTTCCCGGGCAGACCGTGAACCGGCTGTGCGGCTCCGGGATGCAGGCGGTGCACGTCGCCGCGCACGCGATCGCGTACGGCGACGGCGAGGTGTACATCGCCGGCGGCGTGGAGAGCATGACGCGCGCACCGTTCGTGATGGGGAAACCGGGCGCAGCGTATCCGCGCGGCCCGATGTTGCTGCAGGACACCACGCTCGGATGGCGGTTCCCGAACCCCCGGTTGGAGGCGCGGTTCCCCCTCTACAGCATGGGGGAGACGGCGGAGAACGTCGCCGAGCGCTACGCGATCTCGCGTGAGGCGCAGGACGCCTTTGCGCTGGAGAGCCAGCAGCGCGCCGCCGCCGCCGTCCGGGACGGGCGGTTCACGGAGGAGATCGTGCCGCTTCCGGTGCCCGCGTCGCGCGGGGAGTCCACGACGGTGTACGTTGACGAGCATCCGCGGCCGGACACGACGCTCGAGCGGTTGGCCGCGCTGCGGCCGGCGTTCCGCCCCGGGGGCACGGTCACTGCCGGGAACTCCTCCGGTATCAACGACGGGGCGGCGGCCCTGCTCGTGGCGTCCGCGGAGTGGGCGGAGCGACAGGGGAAGCGTCCGCTCGCCCGGATTGTCGGCGGTGCGGTGGCCGGCGTCGATCCGTCGTATATGGGGATCGGGCCGGTTCCCGCGACGCGGAAGGCGCTCGCGCGCGCGGGATGGGCGCTCGATGAGGTCGACCTGATCGAGCTCAACGAGGCGTTCGCATCGCAAGTGCTCGCGTGCGTGCAGGACCTCGCGATCGACCGCGCGCGGCTGAACTCGAACGGCGGTGCGATCGCGCTCGGGCATCCGGTCGGCGCGAGCGGGGCCCGGCTCTTGGTGACGCTGGTTCGCGAGATGGGACGCCGGAACGCCCGGCGCGGGCTCGCGACGATGTGCATCGGGGTGGGGCAGGGAATCGCCACGCTCGTGGAGCGGTCGGAGGCGTAAGCCGGCCACCAGGCGGAAAGGGGGTCTTCGTTGCGGGCCCGCTCGATGCTCTTCACGCTGTTCGGCGACTACGTCCGACACTACGGCGGCACGATCTGGATCGGCAGCCTGATCGCGCTCATGGCGGAATTGAGCTTTACGGCCACCGCGGTGCGGGCGGCGGTGTCGCGCATGGCCCGGCAGGGCTGGCTGACGCCGATCCGGGACGGGCGGGCGAGCTACTACGCGCTCACGGTGCGGGGGCAGCGGCGCGTGGAGGAGGCCGCCCGTCGGATCTTCAAGCTGCACCCGGAGCCGTGGGACGGAGTGTGGCGACTGCTGATCGTCCCGGGCGACCCCGCCGATCGCCAGCGCCGCGCGGGGCTCCGCCGCGAACTCGCGTGGATGGGGTTCGCCCCGCTCGCGCGAAGCGTGTACCTTGCGCCGAACGATCTGCTGGAGCATGTTGCGGGGGTTGCGGACCGGTACGGATTGGCCGGGCGGATCGAAGTGTTCGCGGCGCGCCACCTCGGCGGGAGCGCCGACGCCGAACTTGCCGCCCGCCACTGGGACCTCGGCGCGATCGAGCGCGCGTACGCCGGATTTCTGACGGAGTGGAGGCCGAAGGTGCAGGCGCGACGGGATGAGGGGTCGGCTGGGCTCCTGTCCGATGCCACCGCGTTCGCCGAAAAGACGCGGCTCGTGCATGAGTTTCGAAAATTCCTGTTCATCGATCCGGGGCTCCCGCAGGAGCTGCTGCCGCCGCGGTGGAGCGGGGCCGAGGCGCGCGGTGTGTTCTCCGCGTACTATCACTTGTTGGCGGAGGGCGCCCTCGCGTTCTTCGAGGCGCGCTACCGCCCGGCGCCGGGACGTGAGGGCGACCTGCCGGACGGACGACGTGCGGCACGTCGGGATCCGTTTCGCCCGGCCGCGGTCGCGGGGTGACGCTCCCGGACGACGCGTCACCGATCAGGCGTTTGACATCGCGTCCGGTCGGCCGATATAATGGGGGGCGGTTCGGAAGGCTTTTTTTGTTTGTGCCGGAGGGTACGTACGCGTGAAACTGAGCCACCCGCTCCGCCTGATCGGAGTGCTCGTGATCGCGCTCGCGGCGTTCGGCGTCGCGTTCCAACCTGTCCGCATGGACGGGGCGACGCCCGTGTTTCAGACGCCGCGCCCGCACCTCAACCTTGGGCTCGATCTCCAGGGCGGCAGCAACATCGTGCTGCAGGCGCAGCCCACCGCGCAGACCCCGATCAGCAACGACGCGATGGACGGCGTGCTGCGCGTGATTCGCAACCGCGTGGACCAGCTCGGCGTGGCCGAGCCCGACATCGCGCGCCAGGGCCCGAACCGAATTCAGGTGCAGCTCCCCGGCATCCAGAATCCCCAGCGCGCGATCGACATCATCGGAAAGACCGCGCTCTTGGAGTTCGTGGACACGGCGACGCAGTCGCTGCCCGCGGGCGCGGAGTGGCAGGGGTCGGACACGGTCGTGCTGCCCCAGGACAAATCGACGATCAAGCTGCACAAGAGCGTGCTGCTGACCGGCGCCGACCTGAGCGACGCGCAGGTCACCTTTGACCAATTCGGCCGGCCGCAGGTCGGATTCACGTTCAAGAGCTCCGCCGCAAAGAAATTTGAGGACTACACCACCAAGAACATCGGGAAATACCTCACCATCGTGCTCGACAGCCGGGTCATCAGCTCGCCCGTGATCAACAGCCCGATTCCCGGCGGGAAGGGCGTGATCGAAGGCGGTTTTACGCTCGACTCCGCGCGGGACCTCGCCGTGCTGTTGCGAGCCGGCGCGCTGCCGCTGCCCGTGACCGTGGTCGAGAATCGGACGGTGGGTCCCGTGCTCGGTCGGGACTCGATCGATCGGAGCATCCGCGCCGGGGAGATCGCGATCGTGCTCGTCGCCCTGTTCATGTTCCTCTACTATCGGTTCGCGGGCCTGCTCGCCGACGTCGCGCTCGTCGTCTACACGCTGATCCTGTTCGCCCTCATGGCGGGGATCGGCGCGACGCTCAGCCTGCCGGGCATCGCGGGGTTCATTCTGTCGCTCGGCGTCGCCGTGGACGCGAACGTGATCATCTTCGAGAAGGTCAAAGAAGAACTGCGCGCGCAGAAGACGCTCCGCGCCTCGGTGGCGACGGGGTGGAGCCGGGCGATCGTGACGATCCTCGACTCCAACGCCACGACTCTCATCGGCGCACTGGTCCTGCTCTGGCTCGGCACCGGGCCGGTCCGTGGGTTCGCGGTGACGCTGATCCTCGGCATCCTCACGAGCATTTTCACGGCGATCGTGGTGACGCGCGTGTTCGTGGACATCGCCCTCGACGTCCCGTCGCTCGCCGCGTGGATCCAGAACCTGGCGTTCCTGGGGCGGGGGCGGCCGCTCGCGGCCCAGGGCGGCGGCGCCGCCGGCGCGGGAGAGTAGGCGCGTGGACAAGACGTTCAATCTGATCCGTCACCGCCGATGGTACTATCTATTATCGCTCGCGGTGATCATTCCGGGGCTCATCGCGCTGTACGTGCATCACGTGAGGGATCATCACGCCCTCAACTGGGGCGTCGACTTCACCGGCGGCAACCAGCTGGAACTGCAGATCAACGATCCGTTCTCGGACGGGGACATCCGGAACGTGATCACTGGGTTCGGGTTGGCCGATGCGGTGATCCAGCGGTCCGGTCAGAACGAAGTTTTCATCAAGACGCGGCCGCTCACCCAACTGCAGATGAACCAGATCACCGACGCCGTGCGGGCCAAGTTCACGCACACGCAGATGCTGCGCGAGGACACGGTGGGGCCCGAGATCGGGGCCGAGCTGCGCAACGCGGCGATCATGGGCGTCGTGCTCGGCATCATCCTGCAGGTAATCTTCATCTCGATCCGGTTCCGCTCGATCCGGTTCGCGATCGCGGCGGACGTGGCGTTGCTGCACGACCTGCTCGTGGTGATTGGGGCGTTCGCGCTGACCCAGTTCGAGGTCGACAGCTCGTTCCTCGCGGTGCTGCTCACGGTCGCCGGCTACTCCATCAACGACACGATCGTGATCTTCGACCGGATCCGCGAGAACCTGAACATGCGGACCCGCGAGCCGTTCGAGCCGCTCGTCAACCGCAGCGTGCTCGAGGCGCTCGTCCGGTCGATCAACACCGCGATGACCGCGGTGCTGGCGATCGGCGCGGTCTACGTGTTTGGCGGGGAGACGATTCGCGGCGTCGCGTTCGGCCTGGTGGTGTCGATCGTCACCGGCGGGTACTCCTCGATCTTCAACGCCAGCCCGATTCTGGTGGACTGGCACAACTGGGCCGAGCGGCGGCACCCGTCGTCGAGCGCGTCCGCCCCGCGTCCCGCGGCTGGGCCCCGGGAGCCGGCGCCGAGCGGCGATGGCAGCGGCGACGAGGCGATGGTGGCGCCGGTGCTGAACGCCCCAGTCAGGCCGGGAGCCGGACGGCGCCGGAGCGGCCGCCGACGGCGGTAGGAGGTCGCGGATGCGCGGGGTGCCGGTGTGGCTCGTGCTCATCCTGCTCGCGGTGACCATCTTCACGCTTAGCAATACCACCACCACGGTCGTCGTGCGGTTCTGGCAGTGGCAGCTGTTCGACGGCCCGGTCGCGCTGGCCATCGTGGGGGCGGGCGTGCTCGGGGCGCTGCTGACGTTTCTTTCCTCGCTGCCCCACCGGGTGCGCCTCGGCGGGCGGATCCGCGACCTCGAACAACGCCTGCGGACGCACGAAGGACCCACGCGCGCCCCGTCCGGGCCGGGCCTGTCCTCCTCGCCGCCGGGCCCCGACGACACCCGGCGGTTTCCATAGCCGCGCCCGGACGCGCCGCCCCCGCGCTCGAGGGCGGAGCCCCTGGCGTTCCGTCCGCCGGAGCGCCTGGCCCAGGTCTTCGCCGTCCGTTCCCGAGCCGTTAACCCGGACGCTGTCTCCGGATGCGGTCTTGAGATGTGTCACCCCGTGAGCTCGACACGCGGCCGGGACGACAGGAGGCGAACCGAGCACATGTCATTGGCCGAGCGCGCTCGCGGCGCCGGGAAGGCACCGGTTCCCGTCAACGGGCGCGTGCTGCGCTGGCCCGTGCTGCCGGTGGTCGTCGTCTGCATCGACGGATGCGACCCCGCGTACATTGCGGCCGCGCGTGCCGCGGGCGTGATCCCGGTGATCGACCGCATGACGCGCGAGGGGTTCGCGGCCATCGCCTCGGCGGCGATGCCGACGTTTACGAACCCGAACAACATCTCCATTGTCTGCGGCGCCCCTCCGGCGATCCACGGGGTGTCGGGGAACTACTATCTCGAGCGGGAGACCGGGCGGGAGGTCATGATGGTCGACGCGCAGCCGCTCCGGGCGCCGACGATCCTCGCGCGGTTCTCCGACGCGGGCGCCGCGGTCGCGGTGATTACCGCCAAGGACAAGCTGCGGCTGGCGCTGGGGGCGGGGGTCACCGGTGTCGTCTTTTCGGCCGAGCGGGCTGGGTCGTGCACGATCGCCGAGAACGGCATAGACGGGGTCGTCGAGTTGGTCGGCCGCTCGGCGCCGGATCCGTACTCGGCCGATCTCTCCTTGTTTGTGCTGGACGCCGGGATCCGTTTGCTGGAGACGCGCCGCCCCGATCTGACCTACCTGTCGTTGTCGGATTACGTGCAGCACAAGCACGCGCCGGGGTCTCCGGAGGCCAACGTGTTCATGGGCGCCGTGGACGAACGCCTCGGGCGGCTCGCGGCGTGCGGGGCCCGCGTCGGGGTCGTGGCCGACCACGGCATGACCGACATGGCGCTGCCGGACGGCCGCCCGAATGTGCTCTATCTCGGCGATCGACTGGACGCGGCGTTCGGAGCGGGGGCGACCCGGGTGATCTGTCCGATCACCGACCCGTTTGTCAGGCACCACGGCGCGCTCGGCGGCTTCGTCCGCGTGTATCTGATGCGTCCCGGGATCGAGCGCGCCACCGTGTTGCGGTTCATCGGCGCGCTGCCCGCCGTGGAATGCGCGTTGTCGCGGGAGGACGCCTGTGCGCGGTTCGACTTGCCCGAGGACCGGGAGGCCGATATCGCCGTCGTGGCCAGACGCGGGTGTGCGATCGGCTCGCGGGTCGTCGAGCACGACCTGACGCACCTCGTCGGGGCGCGGCTTCGGTCGCACGGCGGTGTAACCGAGCAACCCGTGCCGTTCATCGTGTCGCACCCGGTGACCCGCGACTATGCCGCGCGGGCGAACCAGGGCCTGCGGAACTTTGACATCTTCGAGTTCGCGCTGAACGGGTGTGGCGCGCACGTCCCGGGCGTCCATCTGGGTTGACGGTGCGAGGCCCGACGGACCACGCGCTATAATTCAAAGTGATGGCCGTCGCCAACAAAACCTCCTGGGTGGTGGCGCCTCCCGATCCCGAGGCGGAGGCGTTCGCGCGCGCGGTCGGCGTGCCGCCGATCGTTGGCGGGATCCTCCGGCGCCGCGGGATCGTCACCGTTCCGGCGGCGCGCGATTTTCTCAACCCCTCCCTTGACGGTCTCTCCGACCCGCTGACGGTTCCGGGCATGGCGGACGCGACGGAGCGGCTCGCCCGCGCGCTCGAGGCGGGGGAGCCGCTGGCGGTGCACGGTGACTACGACGTGGACGGCATCTGCGCGACCGCGATTCTCGTGCGCACCCTGCGCGGCCTCGGCGCGGACCCGTTGTGGTACGTGCCGCACCGGACGCGGGACGGGTACGGTCTCGGCGTGCGCGCCGTGGAGGAACTCGCGGCCCAGGGCGCCCGCGTGTTGATCGCGGCGGACTGCGGCATTACCGCGGTGGAGGCGGTCGCCCGCGCCAGGGCGTTGGGGCTCGACGTCGTGGTCGTGGACCACCACATGCCCGGGTCCGAGCGGCCGGCCGCCGTGATCGTGGCGCCCGACGCCCACGGCGGTGCGGCGGACGAGGGGCGCACGGACGCGCCCTGCGCGGCCGGCCTCGCGTTCCTGCTCGCGTGGGCGCTGCGTCGGCGCGTCGCGGGGCGCGGGGCGCCGGTAGACCTCGCGGCCCTCGCCGCGCTCGGCACGATCGCCGACGTCGTGCCCCTGCGCGGCGCCAATCGACGGCTGGCCGCGGGCGGGCTCGCGCAACTGCGCGCCGCGCCGGCCGAGGGTCTCAAAGCCCTCCTGGAGATCGCGGGAATCACGGGGCCGGTGGAGGCGTGGCACGTCGGCTGGCAGCTCGGCCCCCGGCTCAACGCGCCGGGCCGGCTCGGTGATCCGACGCCCGCCCTGCGCCTGTTGCTCACGGACGATCCTGTGGAGGCACGAGCGCTGGCGCAGACCCTCGACGAGGCCAACCGCGAGCGGCAGGCCGTCCTCGAGCACGTGTTGGCAGAGGCGCTCGCGCAGGTCGGGCCCGAACCTGATGGGGCGGCGCTCGTGGTCGCCGGCGAGGGGTGGCATCCGGGGGTCGTCGGGCTCGTCGCCGGGCGGCTGGCGGAGCAGTACGGCCGCCCGGCAGTGGCCGTGGCGCTTGCGGGCGGAACCGGCCGGGGCTCGGCGCGCAGCGTCGAGGGATTTCACCTGGTGGAGGCGCTCGGCGCCTGCCGCGCCCACCTGCGCGGGTTCGGTGGGCACGCGATGGCCGCGGGACTGTCGATCGACGGCGCCGAGATCGACGGATTTCGCCGCGCGTTCCTGGAGGTGGCCGCAGAGCGTGCGCCCGCGCGGGCGGCGCCGCTCGACGTTGATGCCGAACTCGCGCTCCCGGACGTGACCGTAGCCCTCGTGACCGCGCTGGACGCCCTCGCGCCGTTCGGGCCGGGCAATCCCCAACCGGTGCTCGCGGTGCGGGCCGTCCGCGCGGTGACGCGGCGGCTCGTGGGAGACGGCGCGCACCTGCGCATGGGCGTCACGGACGGGTCGGTGTTCGCTGAGACGATTGGGTTCTCGATGGCGGCGCTCGGCGAGGTGCTGAGCTTCACCGACGCCTCGGTGGACCTAGCGTTCGTGCCGGAGCTCGATCGGTTCGAGCCGGGACGGGTTCGCCTCCGGCTGCGCGCGTTGGAGGTTCCGGGCCTCGATCCGGCGACGGTGCTGTCGGATACGGGCCTGCTCGTGGATCGGCTGTTTCGGCGGGCGGACGACTATCTCGACCGACCCGAGGACGACCGCGAGAACGCGCCGGAATTCTACACCAAGGTCGCCGGGGTGACGTTCGACGATCGTCAGACGGTGATCGCCACGCTTGTGCAGGGCGATCCGCTGTCGCTCCGACGCGAGCCTGCGAACCCGTACGACCCGCACGCCGTCCGCGTCGCGACCGCGGACGGCCGCATGGTGGGCTATCTCAGTGCGCGCGTCGCCGGGCGGATCGCGCCCGGGATGGACGCGGGCGGGCGGTACCGGGCGACGGTGTCTGCGGTCACGGGCGGCGGGGACCGCACGCTCGGCGTGAACCTCTACGTTCAGCGCGAGGACGGCGAGCCCACCGCATTCGGCGCCTCGTCCCGGCGGGCGTGGCGCGCGCTGGACCGGGACGCGGCGATCGCGCGGTTGCCGATCTACGTCAACGGCGGACGCCCCCTGCGGCCCGCCCAGGCTGAGGCGCTGGCCGAGATCGCCCGGGGCCGTTCGGTCGTGCTCGCGGCGTCCCCGGGGCGAGGATGGGTCACGGTGATCGCCGGAGCCGCCGCGGTGGCGGCGGGCGGTGAACTGGGCGCGCTCGTGGTTGAACCGCTGTGGTGCGACGCCGTCCGCCGCGGCGAACAGTTGGCGGCCCAGCTCGGCGGGCTCGGCCTCCGGGTGCAACCGGTGCACGGCCTGCTCGGCATCGGACAGCGGGATCGGGCGCTGGCCGCGCTCCGCGCGGGGGCCGCGGATGTTGTGGTCGCGAGCGTGGAAGCGGCACGCGAGGGAACGTTGGTGGCGCCGTGGGTCGACCGGGCGACGGTGACCGTGCTCGACGGCGTCTCCCTCGCGGATGTCGCGACGTTGCCGCCGACGATCCTGCGCCGCACTACGCTGACCATCGGTGAGCCGACGGAGGCCGCCGCACTGGTGCGCGGCCGACCCGGTGTGCCGCTGCTGCGGGACGATCCCGCGCGCCCGCTCGTGCGCTTCGAGGACCGGCGGGACGCCGCCGACCCGGACGCCGTGGTAGAGGAAGTGGTCAACGTAGGCGAGAAAACCGTCGTTTATACTGCGTCGCCCGAGGGATGCGTGCGCCTGGCGACTCGCCTGCGGGAACGGGCGGGCGCGGACGCGCGGATCGGGTACCTGCATGAGGGCCTGCCGGGGCGGGTGCGACACGTGGTGGCGCGGGCGTTCGAGGAGGGACGGCTCAGGGTGCTTGTGACGACGATGCTGCACGAGGAGGCGGTGCCGCACGATCTGCGGCGGGCCGTCTTGGCGTCGTTTCCGAGCGGGCGCCGTGAGTTGCTCGCCGCCTGTGCCACGGTGGGGCTGGACCGGCGTCCATCCACGGTGACGCTCGCGTTCGGCGCCGGCTGCCGGGAGGTACGGCGCCGGGCGATCGAGATCCGGTCTCCCGGCCGCGACCTGCTGGTCCGGATCTACCGCGCGCTTCGCGAGTGGCGTGGGGGCGACCCCATTGCCTGGCCGGACGAGGAGACCTGGGCGCGCGTCCGCGCCGCGGTCCCCGAGGCCGCGCGCGCGACGGTGGGCGCGGCCTGCGCGGTGTTCGAGGAGGTCGGGCTGGCCGTGCGCGAGAGCGTCGGGTCGGGGTGGTCGGTGCGATTGGTGCCCGCGGACGCGCGGCGTGACCTCAACGTCTCGTTGCGGTTTCGCGAGGGCGTCCGCGAGCGTGCGGCGTTCGATGCGTTCGCCGCGTGGGTGGAGCGGGCCGCGCCGGCGGAGATCCAACGCGCGGCGCGCGCATAGTCGCGACGGGGAGGGGCATGAGCGCGGAACAGCCAGGCGGCGCGAAAGCACCGGGCCCGGCGGATGTCGTGGCCGGAGCGATGAAGCGCCTCCACCTCGTCCGCGGGAACGCCGAGGAGGCGCTGCCGGAGGATGCGGAGGCGCTGCTGCGCCACGTCCGTGAGACGATCCCGCACGCCGACCGCGACCTGATCCGTCGCGCGTATCTGTTCGCGGAGGCCGCCCACGCCGGGCAGACCCGGGCCTCCAACGAGCCGTACGTGCATCATGCCGTGGCGGTGGCCGACATCCTGGTCGGCTTGCGCCTGGACTCCGCGACGATCGCCGCGGCGCTGCTGCACGACGTCCCTGAGGACACCGCCCATCCGATCGAGGAGATCAAGGCGAAGTTCGGGCCGGAGATCGCCGGGCTCGTGGACGGCGTAACGAAACTCGGCCGCATCGAATGGAAGACCCGCGAGGAACGGCAAGCCGAGAATCTCCGGAAGATGTTTCTCGCGATGGCCAGCGACATCCGCATCATCCTGATCAAGCTCGCCGACCGCGTGCACAACATGCGGACGATCGAGTTCCTCCCCGAGTGGAAGCAGAAGCGGACGGCCCGGGAGACGCTCGAGATCTACGCGCCGCTGACCGAGCGGCTGGGGATCGGCAGCATCAAACGCGAGCTGGAGGACCGCGCATTCCGGGTGCTCGAGCCGGGGGCGCACACAGAGATCGCGGGGCAGCTCGAACGCAGCAGCCAGGAACAGGACGCGCTGCTGGCGCGCGTCGTCGCGACGCTGCACACCGAGCTGGGCCGGGCCGGGATCCGCGTGGATCGCGGCGCGATCACGGCGCGCCCGAAGCACGTCTACAGCATCTACCAGAAGATGCAGCGTCCCAAGTACCAGGGGCAGGGCGTCGGGCGGATCTACGACCGGCTCGCCGTGCGCGTGGTGGTGAACGACGTCCGGGAGTGCTACGAGACGCTCGGGATCGTGCACGCGCTGTGGAAGCCCATCCCCGGCGAGGTCGACGACTACATCGCGAACCCCAAGACGAGCGGCTATCAGTCGCTTCACACCGCGGTCCTGTACGAGGGCCAACCGCTCGAGATTCAGATTCGCACGCAGCAGATGCACCGGGTGGCCGAGCACGGCATCGCCGCGCACTGGCGGTACAAGGAGGGCGGCGGTAAGGGCGAGCCGGCGTTCGAGCAAAAGCTCTCGTGGCTGCGTCAACTGCTGGAGTGGCACCAGGAGCTCCAGGACGCGCGCGAGTTCATGCACTCCGTCAAGATCGACCTGTTCCAGAACGAGGTGTTCGTCTTCACCCCGAAGGGGGACGTGATTGATCTCCCCTCCGGAGCGACGCCGGTGGACTTCGCGTTCCGGGTGCACACCGACGTTGGCTACCACACGACCGGCGCGCGGGTCAACGGGCGCCTCGTGCCGCTGAGTCACCCGCTGCAGTCCGGCGACATCGTCGAGGTCGTCACCAACAAGAACAGCGCCGGTCCCAGCCGCGATTGGCTGGCGTTCGTGCAGACGAGCAACGCGCGCACGAAGATCCGGCAGTGGTTCAAGCGGGAGCGCCGCGACGAGAACATCGTGCGCGGCAAAGAGGTGCTGGAGAAGGAACTGCGCCGCGGCGGGAGCGTCGCCGCGCTGATGAAGCCTGACCGCCTGCGCGAGGTGGCCGCCCGGTTCAGCCTGCCGAACGAGGACGAGCTGTACGCCGCGCTCGGCAACGGCGACGTCTCGCTGCTGCACGTCGTCCAGGCGCTCCGCGGCGCGCCCGCGGTCGAGGAGGAGCAGGCGCCGCTCCCGCCGGCGGCGCCGCCGGCGGCGACCACCGCGCGCGGGATCCGGGTGCGGGGCGTGGATAACGTCCTGATGCGCTTCGGGCGCTGCTGCAGTCCGTTGCCGGGTGACCGCGTCGTCGGGTACATCACACGTGGGCGGGGCGTGAGCATTCACCGCGCGGACTGTCCGAACATCCAGTTTCTGCGGTCGCAGCCGGAGCGGCTGCTCGAGGTCGAGTGGGAGGCGTCGCCGGACGGCACCTACAAGGTGGAGATCGAGGTGGAGGCGCTGGACCGCGTCGGCATGCTCAAGGACATCCTCGGGGCGATCACCGAGACGAAGACCAATCTCGTGTCGGTCAACGCCCGCGTGCGGAAGGATAAGGTGGCGGTCGTCAGCATCGTCGCGGACATCGGGAACGTGACGCAGTTGACGGCCGTGATGCATCGGATCGGACGGGTGAAGGACGTCTACAACGTCGAGCGGGTGGTGCCCCACTGACGGGCGGACGCAACGGTGGGCGGGTCGGGTTGACGCAACGATCGGGAGGCGAGAGATGATCCAGACGGCGTCGCGCGTGGCGGTGTTCACGGAATCGGTGATTCGGGAGATGACCCGGTTGGCCGCGGAGCACGGCGGCATCAACCTGGCCCAGGGGTTCCCGGATTTCCCCGCCCCGGCGGAGCTGGTGGAGGCGGCCGGTCGTGCGCTCGCCGACGGGTACAACCAGTACGCGATCACGTGGGGCTCCCCGCGGCTGCGGCGGGCGCTCGCGGAGAAGGTGCGCTGGTTCAACGGGATCGAGGCCGACCCCGAGCGCAACATCACGGTCACGTGCGGCGCGACCGAGGCGATGATGGCGACGCTGCTCGCCACCGTGAACCCGGGCGACGAGGTCGTGGTGTTCGAGCCGTTCTACGAGAACTACGGCCCGGACGCGAAGCTGTCCGGCGCCGTGCCCCGCTTCGTCCGGATCCGCCTCGAGCCGGGGTTCCCCTTCGACCCCGACGAGTTGCGCAACGCGATCGGGCCCCGCACGAAGGCGATCATCGTGACGACGCCGCACAATCCAACCGGCAAGGTGTTCACGCGCGCGGAGCTGGAGTTGATCGCCGACCAGTGCCGCCGGCACGACCTGCTGGCGATCACGGACGAGGTCTACGAGCACATCGTCTACGACGGCGCGGAACACGTGAGCCTGGCGACGCTGCCGGGGATGGCCGAGCGGACCGTGATCGTGAACAGCATCTCGAAGAGCTACAGCGTGACCGGGTGGCGCGTCGGGTGGGCGATCGCGCCCGCGCCGATCGCGGACGGGATCCGCAAGGTGCACGATTTCCTCACCGTGGGCGCGGCGGCACCGCTGCAGGAGGCGGCGGTGGTCGCGCTCGGCTTCCCGCGGGATTACTACCGGCGTCTCGCGGAGATGTACCAGCGGAAGCGCGACACTCTGCTTGAGATCCTCCACGGCGCCGGATTCCCGTGTCTCGTCCCGGCGGGCGCCTACTACATCATCTGCGACATCAGCGGGTTTGGGTTTGCGGACGACTACGCCTTCACGATGCACCTGATCAAGGACGTCGGCGTCGCGCCCGTGCCGGGGTCGTCGTTCTTCCACGATCCCGCGCACGGCAAGGACTACGTGCGGTTCGCGTTCCCCAAGCGCGAGGAGACGTTCGACGAGGTGCGGACGCGCCTCCGGCGGCTCGGCCCCGGCGCGGGGTCCGCGCGCGCGGCCACCACCGCGCGTCGTGCCGGCGGATGACGGGGCCTGCGCGTCCCGAGCCGATCGAGGCCGTCCGGTCGTGGGCGGCGTATCGGGACGAGTTCCCGGTGTTCACCCGGGCGACGTATCTCAACACCTGCTCGCTCGGCGCACTTGGGAGCCGCGTGCGCGCCGCCGTCGAGCGGTTCCTGGACCTGTGGAGCGAGTCGGGCGCGTCGGCGTGGTACGGCCCGTGGTGGCAGGAGCTCGACGCGCTCCGGGCGTCGGTCGCGCGGCTGCTGGGCGCCGACGCGGAGGAGATCGCGCTAGCCCCGTCGATCAGCGGGGCGCTTGCCGCGGTGTCGAGCTGCTTCGACTACCGCGCGCGTCCGCGGGTGGTCGTCGCGGACATCGACTTTCCGACCGTGGCGTATCAGTGGCTCGCTCGCGCGGCTCACGGCGCGGAAGTGACGTTCGTGCGGAGCCCCGACGGGCTGGGGGCGCCGCTCGAGGCGTTCGAGCGCGCGATCGATAGCCGGACGCAGCTCGTCGCAACCTCGCACGTTTACTTTCAAAGCGGCGTCGTGCAGGACATCGCGGCGCTGGCGCGCCTCGCGCACGCTCGCGGCGCCTACCTGCTCGTGGACGCGTATCAGTCGGTCGGGCAGCTCCCCACCGACGTGCGCGCCGCCGACGTGGACTTCTTGATGGCGGGCGGGCTCAAGTGGCTGCTGGGGGGGCCGGGCATCGCATATCTCTACGCTCGGCGGGATCTCCTGCCGAGACTGCGTCCGGCGGTGTCGGGATGGTTTGCCCACCGGGAGCAGTTCGCGTTCGACACCCAACACCTCGAGTACGCGGACACCGCGCGCCGGCTCGAGGCCGGCACGCCGTCCCTCGCGGCGGTGTATGCGGGGCGCGCCGGGCTCGAGTACGTGCACGAGATCGGTGTGGAACGCATCCGCGCGCGTCAGATCGAGTTGACGTCGGCGCTGGCGGACGGGCTCGTCGGGTTGGGGCTGCGGCCACGCCTGCGCGGGGCCGCGGCCGCGCACGCGGGGATCGTGACCGTGCCGGTCGAGGATCCACCGGCGGCGGTCGCCGCGTTGCGCGGTGATGGCGTGATCATCGATTCCCGCCCCGGGGTGATCCGGCTCTCGCCGTACTTCTACAACACGCTCCAGGACATCGAGCGCACACTCGCGTCGCTGCGGACGCACTTGCGGTAGCCGCGGAGTACGACGGGACGGCCGGCGGTGGGGCGCTGCCCCGGCCGCGTGTCGCGCCCGGTGCGCGGGCCGAGTGCGGGACCGCCGCCGCGCGCGTGCCGTCGAGACGATCTCGGCGCCGCGTTGCTCACCGTCCCGCATCCTGGTACGCTCAATGGAGTTTCGAGCGCGGCGACTGCCGGTGTGTGGGGCAGCGCCGTCTTGCCGACCAGCATGCCCGAGGCTTCACCGACACGCCGAGCGCCGGCGAGCGCTCGGGGCGGGGTAGGGGGACGGAGCACGCGATGCGGGCCTTGGTGCAGCGCGTCTGCCGCGCGGCGGTGTACGTCGTCGATGACGGAACGGGGACACCGAGCGGCGAACCGGTGGGGCGCGTCGGGTCCGGGTTCGTCGTGCTGCTCGGCGTGCGCGTGGGCGACACGCCGCAGGACGCGGAGACGCTGGCCGGTCGCGTCGCCGGGCTGCGCGTGTTCGCCGACGACGCGGGGCGAATGAACCGGTCCATCCTCGATGTGGGAGGAGAGGTGCTCAGCATTCCGCAGTTTACACTGTACGCCGACACGCGCCACGGCCGCCGGCCGAGTTTCGTCGACGCCGCACCGCCCGAGCAGGCGGAGCCCCTGTACCTGCGGTTCAATGCGTGCCTCGCCGCGGCCGGCGTGCCCGTTGTCACCGGGCGGTTTCGGGCGCACATGAACGTGGAGATTCACAACGACGGTCCGGTGACGATCCTGCTCGAGGCGCCAACCGGTCCATGACGCCGCCGGTCGCGTTCTGGGAACTCGCCGGCGCGGGCGCCGCGGTCGGGGGGGCGGGGGTGTGGGCTCTCGCCGCGGCGGCGAGGGTCGGCGCGCTCCGGCTGCTGCTCGACCTGTTCCCTCGGGCGACGTGGGACGCCGTGACGTGGGGGCTGATCCCGATGCTGTTGTTCGTCCCGTGCGCTGCGCAGGGCGCGCTCGTGGCGTGGCTCGCCGGCCCGCGGCCGGGTAGCGCGTGGCGCGCGGTGCTTTGGAGCGCGTGCGGCACGCTCGTCGCGCTGGGCGTGTTCGGCGCCGCGCTGCTCTACGGTGTGCGCCGCCTGCCGCCGCACACGATCGCGGTCGTGGCCAAGACCGCGCCGAACGTGCTCATCGCGACGTTTGCGTTCGCGCTGCTGGCGGGCTGGTTGCTTGTCGTCGCGCGGTGCACCCGCTGGTGGCGGCTCCGCGCATTTGCCGTGCCGATCGCCGCGGTGGCGGTCGGGCTCGCGGAATGGCGCGCTCACGGGCATCTCGTGGCGCTCAGCTACGTGCTGGATCGGACTGAGGCCGAGGGCTTTTTCGCCGCCGTCGCGGTCGGGGGGGCGCTCGGGGCGGCGTGGGGCGTGTGCCGGCCGTTCGCACGCCGGTCCGCGTCTGGAGAGGAGGCCGCCTAGCGCGATGGACGTCAAGGCGCCGCGGGGAATGCAGGACGTTCTGCCCGGCGAGACCGCCCGGTGGCAGCACGTCGAGGGCGTGCTGCGGGACATCGCCCGGCGCTACGGATATCGCGAGATCCGGACGCCCGTCGTGGAGCACACCGAGGTGTTCCAGCGTGGCGTGGGTGCGGGCACCGACATCGTCGAAAAGGAGATGTACACGTTCCTCGACCGCGGTGGGCGCAGTCTGTCGCTGCGGGCGGAAGGGACCGCTCCCGTCATGCGCGCGTTCCTCGAGCACAACCTGGGGGCCGGCGGCCTGCCGGTGCGCGTGTACTACATCTGCCCGATCTTCCGGTACGATCGGCCGCAGGCCGGCCGCTACCGCCAGCACACCCAGTTCGGCGCGGAGATTATTGGCAGCGCGGAGCCCGCAGCGGACGCCGAGGTGCTGAGCCTCGCGGTCCGGGGTCTGGAGACGCTCGGCCTCACCGACGTCGCGTTGCACCTGAACAGCGTGGGCGATCCCGTCTGCCGTCCGCGCTATCTGGAGGCGCTGCGGCACTACTTCCGGCCACATCTTGAGGAGCTGTGCGAGGACTGTCGGCGGCGCTTCGAGATCGCGCCGCTCCGCCTGCTCGACTGCAAAAAGGAGCACGACCGGCGGATCGCGGCGGGAGCGCCGAGGATGCTCGATTACCTCTGCGACGCGTGTCGCGCGCACTTCGACGGCGTGCAGGCGCATCTCGGCGCGATGGGTATCACGTACCGCGTGGACCCCGGGATCGTGCGTGGGCTGGACTACTACACGCGCACCGCCGCGGAGGTGTTTTCCGGCAAGATCGGCGCCCAGAACGCGATGTTCGGCGGCGGCCGCTACGATGGGCTGGCCGAACAACTCGGCGGACGGCCGAGTCCGGGCGTGGGGTTCGGCATGGGCGTGGAGCGCGTGCTCCTGGTGCTGGAGCAGGAGGGCGTCGGCGTGCCGGTCGACGCGGCGCCCGATCTGTTCATCGCGACGGGCGCGTCGGAGGATCCCGCGCGCGCGCTGAGCGTGGCGGCTCACGCGCTCGCCGATCGGCTGCGGCGGGCTGGGCTTGTCGCGGACGCAGACGCGATGGGACGCAGCCTGACCGCGCAGATGCGGCACGCAAACCGCGTCGGTGCCCGTTTCGTGCTGATCCTGGATGGAACGCGGCTGCCGCTGCGCGACATGGGCACAAAAGAAGAGGTGGCGCTCGCGGCCGACCCCGCGGAGGCCGGGGCCGTGGCGCACGGGGACGAGGCCGCGATGGAACGGATCGTGCGCGCGGTGACCGCGCGCGTCGGGCCTCGCGCGGCGGGGAAGGAGCGAGGATGAGCACCGAGCTGGGGACCTGGCGGCGGACGCACGACAACGGCGGGCTGCGCCCGGCCGATGTCGGCCGCGAGGTCACGTTGATGGGGTGGGTGCACAACCGGCGGGATCTCGGCGGGTTGATCTTCATCGACCTCCGGGACCGCGAGGGCATCACGCAGGTCGTCTGCAACCCGCAAGAGAGCGCCGACGCCGCGGCTGTCGCGTCCCAACTCCGGAGCGAGTACGTGGTCGCGGTGCGCGGCGTGGTCGCCGGCCGACCGGCGGGCACAGAGAACGCGAAGCTCGCCACCGGGCAGATCGAGGTGCGCGCGCGCGAGGTCCGCGTCCTCAACCCGTCGGAGACCCCGCCGTTTCCCATCGCGGACGACGGCGACGTCGACGAGGCGGTGCGGTTGCGGTATCGCTACCTCGACCTGCGTCGCCCTCGGATGCTCGAGCGGCTCCGCTTGCGCCACCGCGCCGCGAAGGCGATTCGGGATTTCCTCTCCGCCGAGGGGTTCCTCGAGGTCGAAACGCCGATGCTGATCAAGGGGACGCCGGAGGGCGCGCGCGACTTTCTCGTCCCGAGCCGGCTGCAACCTGGCAAGTTCTACGTCCTCCCCCAGTCGCCGCAGCTGTTCAAACAGATCCTGATGGTGGCGGGCGCCGAGCGCTACTTCCAGATCGTCCGCTGCTTCCGGGACGAAGACCTCCGGGCCGACCGGCAGCCCGAGTTCACCCAGGTGGACATCGAGATGTCGTTCGTGGACCGGGACGACGTGCTGTCGCTGGGGGAGCGGATGATCGCGTCGGTGATCCGGGAGACGCTCGGACGCGACGTCGTGCTCCCGCTGCCGCGCCTGACGTACGCGGAGGCGATGGACCGCTACGGCAGCGACAAGCCGGATCTGCGCTTCGGTATGGAGATCGTGGACTGCTCGTCCGTGTTCGAGGGGACGGGGTTCCAGGTGTTCGCGCAGGCGCTGGCGTCGGGCGGCGCCATCCGCGGCATCTGCGTGCCGGGCGCCTCCGGATGCAGCCGCCGCGAAATCCAGGAGCTCGAGGCGCTGGCGAAGGCCGCGGGCGCCCGCGGGCTCGTGCCGGTGCACCTCGACGCTGACGGGGTGCGCGGCGCGATCGCCAGGCATCTTCCGCCTGACACGGTGGCGGCGCTGCGGAAGGGCCTCGGCGGGTCGGCCGGCGATCTGCTGCTCCTGGTGGCCGGCGAGCCCATCGGCGCGAGCACGGCGCTCGGCCGACTGCGGCTGGACCTGGTGCGGCTGCGCCCCGAGCTGCACGAGCGCGTGGGATTCGACCCGAACCGTCTCGCCCTGCTGTGGGTGGTGGAGTTTCCGCTATTCGAGCGCGGCTCGGACCGCTCGATCGCCGCGGTGCACCATCCGTTCACGGCGCCGATCGACGCGGACCTGCCGAGGCTCGAGCACGACCCGCTCGGGGTGCGGGCCAAGGCGTACGATCTCGTGCTCAACGGCGTGGAACTGGGCGGCGGCAGCATCCGCATCCACCGGCGTGAGCTGCAGCAACGCATCTTCTCGGTGCTCGGCATCGCTCCCGAGATCGCCCGGGAGCGGTTCGGCTTCCTGCTGGACGCCTTCCAGTACGGGGCGCCGCCCCACGGCGGCATCGCCCTGGGGTTCGACCGGATGGTGATGCTGCTGACGGGCGACGAATCGATCCGGGAAGTCATCGCGTTTCCCAAAACCCAGAGTGCGACGGATCTCATGACGGGCGCGCCGTCGGAGGTCGACCCCGAGGCACTCGAGGAGGTCCACATCCAGATCCGCGACCGCGATCCTCGGTAGGTGCGGTCGGGCGCTTCGGTCACGCCGGTCGAGCGCTGGTGCGAGCGTGCGCCGAATTGAACCGCCGCGCGGCGCGATGCTATGATGGACGGCGGTGTGACGAAGGGAGCGGGAGACCGGATGCGGATGCGTGTCTCGTGGGGTCGCCGGTGGTGAAGAGCACCCCCGCAGACGTGGCGGCGCTGCACGACGACCCCTGGGAGATGGCGCTGCGGCAGTTTTCCTACGCCGCCGATCGCCTGACGCTGAAGCGGGGGATTCGGGACGTGCTGTGCCAACCCCATCGGGAGTTCACGGTGCACTTCCCGGTGCAGATGGACGACGGGTCGGTGCAGATGTTCACCGGATACCGCATCATCCACAACGGCACCCTGGGCCCGACGAAGGGCGGGCTTCGGTATAGCCCTCAGGTGCGGATCAGCGAGGTCCGCGCGCTCGCGATGTGGATGACGTGGAAGGCGGCGCTCAACCATCTGCCATACGGCGGCGCCAAAGGCGGCGTCACCTGTGATCCGGCGGCGCTGTCCGCGGCCGAGCTCGAGCGGCTGACGCGCCGATACGCAACGGAGATCAGCCCGTTGATCGGATCGCACGAAGACATCCCGGCGCCGGACGTAGGCACCAACGCCCAGGTCATGGCGTGGTTCATGGACACGTACAGCATGCACCGAGGCTATTCGGTGCCGACGGTGGTCACCGGCAAGCCCGTCGTGATCGGCGGTTCCGCCGGCCGCCTCGAAGCGACCGGCCGGGGCGTCATGATCGCCGCCCGGGAGGCAGCGCGGTATCTCGGCCGTCCGTTTGCGGGGAGCCGCGCGGTGGTGCAGGGAAGCGGCAACGTCGGCGGGGTCACCGCGCGCCTGCTGCACGCGCAGGGGTGCACCGTCGTCGGGATGAGCGACGTGCGCGGGGGGATCTACAATCCGAAGGGCCTCGATCCGAACGCGGCGCTCTCCTATCTGAAGGAGACGGGCGCCCTCGCCGGGTACCCCGAGGCGGAGGCCGTGTCCAACGCGGAGCTGCTCGAGTTGCCCTGTGACATGCTCGTGCCGGCCGCGATCGAGGGGCAGATCACCGGGGCGAACGCCGAGCGGATCCAGGCGCGGGTGATCGTCGAGGGGGCGAACGGGCCGACGACGCCCGAGGCCGACGAGATCCTGGGCACCCGCGGCGTCACGATCGTGCCCGACATCTTGGCCAACGCCGGCGGCGTGATCGTGTCGTATTTCGAGTGGGTGCAAGACCTCCAGTCCTACTTCTGGAGCGAAGAGGAGATCAACGCCAACCTCGAGCGGCTGATGGTGCACAGCTTCGGGCAGGTCACGCGGGTTGCGAGCGAGCAGGGCGTGTCGCTGCGCACCGGGGCGCTGATCTTCTCCGTGCAGCGCGTGGCCGAGGCGTTGATGGCGCGCGGGATCTATCCGTAGTCCGCGACCGACGTGAGGGCCACCGCGCGGCGCGCCGGCGCGAGCGCCATTCCTTGACACGGTCTTGAGGTGCGCGCATGATGGGGGCGTGGATCTGTTCACGCCGCCCGACGCGCGAGAGCGCGACCGCGGGGCTCCGCTGGCCGCTCGCATGCGTCCGCGCACGCTCGATGAAGTGGTGGGGCAGGTCCACTTGCTCGGTCCCGACCGTCTGCTCCGACGGGTGATCGAGGCCGACCTACTCACCTCTGCGATCCTCTTCGGGCCGCCCGGGACGGGGAAGACGTCGCTGGCGCACGTGATCGCGCAGGTCACCCGGGCGCACTTCGAGCCGGTGAACGCCGTGACGACCGGCGTTGCCGAGATCCGGCGGCTGATCGAGGAAGCGCGGGATCGCCGGCGGTTCCACGGCGTGCGTACGATCCTGTTCGTGGACGAGATCCACCGCCTGAACAAGGCGCAGCAGGACGTGCTCCTCCCGCATGTCGAGGACGGGACCGTCGTGCTGATCGGCGCCACGACGGGCAATCCGTTCCACGACGTCACGCCCACGCTTGTGTCGCGTTCACGGGTGTTCGCGCTCGAGCCGCTCGGCCTCGATGATCTCGAGACGATCCTCCGCCGCGCGCTCATCGACCCACGCGGCCTCGGCGAGGACCGCGTGGCGGCGTCCGACGACGCCCTCGCGTACATCGCCCGCGCCTCGAACGGCGACGCTCGGACGGCGCTCGGCGTCCTGGAACTTGCATGCGCGGCCACGACCCCGGACGCGTCGGGCGTGCGCCATATCACCGCGGCCGCCGCCGAGGAGGCGGGCAAGCGCACGCTGTTGTACGACCGCGCGGGCGACGCGCACTACGACATGATCTCGGCGTTCATCAAAAGCATGCGCGGGTCGGACCCGGACGCCGCGGTGTACTGGCTCGCCCGGATGTTGGAGGCGGGGGAGGATCCCCGCTACATCGCGCGCCGCATGGTGGTGCATGCCGCGGAGGACGTGGGCCTCGCCGACCCGCAGGCGCTGCTGATCGCCGTCGCGGCGGCCCAGGCGCTGGACCTCGTCGGGCTGCCCGAGGCCCGCATCCCGATGGCCGAGGCGGCGATCTACATCGCAGCGGCGCCGAAGAGCAACGCAACGGTCCGCGCGATCGACGGGGCGGCGGAGGACGTACGGCGCGAGGAGGCCCGGCCGGTACCCCGGGCGTTGCGCGACACGAGCGTGCCCGGCGTCCGCGCGCTTGGCCACGGAGAGGGGTATGTGTACCCCCACGACGATCCGGACGGGTTCGTGGCGCAGCAGTATGTTCCCGACAACGTGAAGGATCGGGTATACTATGACCCCACGGGGTTTGGCTACGAGGCGGAGGTGTCCCGCCGGCTCCGCGCGTGGTGGTCAGGCAGCAAACGGTATCGCCGGCCGTAGGGAGCGCGCGGCGACGTGAGGCGACGTCGCGGGACGCGGGGAGGCAGGCATGGTACGTGTGGCCGTCGCGATGAGCGGCGGGGTGGACAGCGCGGTCGCTGCGGCGCTGCTCGTCGCGGAGGGGCACGACGTCGTCGGGTTCACGATGAACCTGTGGCCGTCGTGGGTGCCCCAGACCGAGACCGGGGCCGGGTGTTGCGGCGTGGGCGCGATCGACGACGCCCGGGCGGCCGCCCGCGCACTGGGGGTGCGGCACTACGTCCTGAACCTCCGCGACGCGTTCGAGCGCGAGGTGATCGGCTACTTTGCCGACGAGTACGCGCGCGGCCGCACGCCCAACCCCTGCATCGCCTGCAACCGGGCGATCAAGTTCCGGCTGCTGCTCGAGCGGGTCCTCGGGTTCGAGATGGACGCGCTCGCCACGGGCCATTACGCGCGCGTGGCACGCGGGCCGGACGGACGGTATCGCCTATTGCGGGCGGTCGACGCGCGCAAGGACCAGTCCTACGTGCTCGCCGGCCTCACGCAGGAGCAACTCGCCCACGTGCGGTTCCCGGTCGGCGCGTATACGAAGCCGCAGATCCGGGAGATCGCGCGTCGGCACCGCCTCAACGTGGCGGAGAAGCCGGACAGTCAGGAGATCTGCTTCGTGCCACGCGGGGACTACAGCGAGGTGGTGGCGCGGCTGGAGCCAGCAGCGGCGCGGCCCGGGCCGATCTATGATCTGGAAGGGCACCAGGTCGGCGAGCATCGGGGACTGGCGCGGTACACCGTCGGCCAGCGCCGCGGACTGGGAGCGGCGGGCGCCGACCCTCGATACGTCGTCACCATCGATGCGGCGCGAAATGCGCTGGTCGTCGGCGACGAGGCATCCGTGCACTGCGATGAGCTGTTGGCGACCGAGGTCAACTGGATCGCGATCCCGCGGCTCGCGGGCGAGCGCCGGGTCACCGCCCGGATCCGTCACGCCGGCGCGGACATCGCGGCGGTGGTCCTGCCGACGCCGGACGGGCGGGTGCGCGTGCGGTTTCCCGAGCCGCCCCGTGCCGCGGCTCCCGGGCAGGCGATCGCATTTTACGACGGCGACGTGGTGTTGGGAGGCGGCGTGATCGACAGGGTAGAGTATAGTGGAGGGGGGCGCCGATGACCGGGGTGAGCGTGGCGGACTTGAGCCTGGCGGTGATCGCGTTGGCGTTCGCCGCGGCGGTGATCGCGTTGGTGCCAGCGCTGTTGCAGATTCGCCGGACCGCGATGCGCGCCGAGGCGGTGCTCGCGAGCGTGGACGGTGCGCTCCCGAGTCTGGTGCGCGACCTTGAGGGCTTGATCCAGCAGCTCAATCGGACGACCGACACGGTGGCCAGCCTTGCGGCGTCGGTGGAACGGCTCGAGAAACTGTCGACCTCGGCCGTTCGGAGAGTGGACGGCGTGCTGGATAGCATCGGTCACGCGGCGCGTGATGTGGTGTTGCCATCGCTCGCCAGCGTCGCGGGGCTCGTATCCGTCGTCCGCGAGGGGATGGAGTGGGTCCGGCCGAGACGGGACAGGAGGAGGGACGGGGAATGAACGAGCGTCGCGATTTGTTCACGGGATTGATGTTGGGTGCCCTGATCGGGGTGGCGCTGGGAATCCTGTTCGCACCCGCCGCCGGCGAAGAGACGCGGGAGCGTCTTCGCCGGGAGGGCGAGCAGATGCGCGACCGCGCGCGGGACCGCGCGGAGCGGGTGGCGGACCAGGTCCGCCGGACCGCCGATGAGGTCACGGGCCGAGTCCGAGCCAACGCCGACGAGATCGCGTCCCGCGTCCGTTCTACCGCGGGCGACGTGCTGGACCGCGGCCGCGGCGTGTTCGACGAGACGTCCGGGCGCATGCGGGACGCGTTCGAGTCGGGGCGCGAGTCGATCTTGCGGCGGGGAAGCGACGATCTGCCCGCCGACGACCGGGAGGCGTAGGGTGGAGCAGCCGCGGTCGGCCGACGTCGAGCAGGTCGAGGTCACGATCCCGGCCCGCGCCGAATTCGTCAGCGTCGTGCGACTCACGACCGCCGCAGTGGCGGCACGCCAGGGGCTGATGTACGACGAGATCGAGGACCTCAAGATCGCCGTGAGCGAGGCCTGTACGTCGCTGATCACCGCCGGTGTTGCGCCGGGGTCCTCCCTGGTCGTGCGGTTTGCGCTGCGCGGGGACGCGCTCGAGGTCAGCGTGGACGGGCGCGGCCCGGGGATCTCGTTGGCTCCCGGGGCGCCCGACGGCGACGCCGACCTAGACGAGGGGCGCCTGGGGGTGTTCCTGATGCAGTGCCTCGTGGACGAGGTCGAAGCGCGCCGGGATGTCGCGGCGGGCACGGCCGGGGTGCGGCTCGTCAAGCGGCGCGGAGGCTGATCGATGGCGTCGCGCCGTCCCGCGCGCCCGATTCCGACGAAAGCCGAGATCCGTGCGCTGTTTGCGCGGTACCACGCCGGGCGAGAGGCTGAGGCGCGAGACGAACTCGTGCTCGCGCACGAGAACCTGGCGATCTATCTCGCCCGGAAGTTCGCGGACCGGGGCGAGCCGCTCGAGGACGTGATCCAGGTCGCGCAGATCGGGCTGTTGAAGGCGATCGACCGCTACGACCCCATGCGCGGCATCGAGTTCACGACGTACGCCACGCCCACGATCGTCGGCGAGATCAAGCGGCACTTTCGGGACAAGCTGTGGGCGGTTCGCGTGCCCAGGCGGCTGCGCGAGCTGAACTACGCGCTGATGCGGGCCGTCGAGGAGCTTTCGCAAAAGCTGGGTCGGTCGCCCACGATTCCCGAGATCGCGGAGGCCGCCGGCATCCCGTTCGAGGACGTCCTCGAAGCGATGGAAGTCGGACGGGCGTACAGCCCGGCGTCGCTCGACGCGGAGATGCCGGACGGCGACGACGATCACGGGACGGCGCTGGCGGACACGGTCGGCACCGAGGATCCGGTGCTCGAGTCCCTGGAGGACCGCGCGACGCTCGACGCGGCGCTCGCCCGGCTGCCCGAACGCGCGCGCGAGGTGGTGCGGCTTCGATTCTACGAAGACCTCTCTCAGGCCGAGATCGCCCGTCGGTTGGGGATCTCGCAGATGCACGTGTCGCGGGTGCTGCGCGATGCGCTCGCGCGCCTGCGCGGCATGATCGCGGGGCGGCCGCCGGCGGCGCGCGACTGACCGCGGCGACCGAGGCCAACCTCGCTTTCTTCACGATGCCCTCGCTGACCACTGCGTCGGAGGTCGTGGTGCGCCTGCGCGCGGCCGGATTCGAGAGCTATCTCGCGGGCGGGTGCGTGCGGGACATGCTGCTCCGCCGCCGGGCGGCGGACTACGACATCGCGACGGCGGCGACGCCGGCCGAGGTGGCTGCGCTGTTTCCGAAGACCGTGCCTGTCGGCGCCGCGTTCGGCGTCGTCCAGGTGATCGTCGGCGCCGAGGCCTACGAGGTGGCGACGTTCCGCACGGAGGGTCCCTACCGCGACGGGCGGCACCCGTCGTCGGTCCGCTACGCCACCCCGCGCGAGGACGCGCTCCGGCGCGACTTCACCGTCAACGGGCTGTTCTGGGACCCCCAGGGCGGGCGTCTGCTGGACTTCGTGGGAGGGCAGGCGGACCTCGAGGCCCGGGTGCTGCGGACGATTGGAGATCCGGAGGCTCGGTTCGCGGAGGACGGACTGCGGATGCTTCGCGCAATCCGCCAGGCCGCCGAGCTCGGGTTCGAGATCGCGCCGGACACGCTCACGGCCCTCCGACGGATGCGCGACGGGCTCCGCCAGATCAGTCCGGAGCGCGTGCGGGACGAACTCCTGCGTCTCGCGACCGGCCCGGCCCCGGCGCGGGCGCTCGGGTTGCTGCACGCCACCGGGCTGCTCGGGGTCGTGCTGCCGGAGGTGGCCGCGGAGGCCGGTGTTCCGCAGCCCGAGGAGTTCCACCCTGAGGGCGACGTCTTCGAGCACACCCGGTTGGTGATGGGTGCGCTCGCGGCGCCGACGCCCGCGCTCGCGATGGCCGCGTTGCTCCACGACGTCGGGAAGCCGCCGACGCTGGTGCGGGCGGACCGCATCCGGTTCGACCGTCACGACGAGGTCGGCGCGGCGCTCGCGCACGGGGTGATGGAACGTCTACGCTTCCCCCGGCGTGACGTGGAGCGCGTGACGTCGCTCGTGCAGCAGCATATGATCTTCAAGGATGTGCCCCGGATGCGGGAGGCGCGGCTCAGGCGACTGCTCGCCTCCCCGGAATTCCCGGAGTTGCTGGAACTGCACCGCGCCGACTGCGTGGCGAGTCACGGGGATCTGTCCACGTACGACTGGGTGCGCCAGCGTCAGGGCGAGATCGAGGCCGAGCCGCCGCTTCCCCCGCGGCTCGTCACGGGAGACGATCTGCTGGCGCTCGGCGTGCGCCCGGGCCCGCGGGTGGGGACGATCCTCCGGTCGCTGGACGATGCCCGACTCGAAGGGCGCGTCCGGACGCGGGACGAAGCGCTCGCGCTCGCCCGCGAGCTCGCCGGCCGCTGACCCCGCCGGCGCGCGCGGCCGGCCGCGCGGCCGCAGCGTCGGTGGCCTTTTCCGCGCGGACGGATGTTCCCCGCGCCACGCGTGCCGGAGGAGATCGCGCGCGTATGGTCGAACCCGTGTGCGTAACACGCGGACCGCGACGGGTGTCGTGTCGGTGTTCGACGCCAGGTCCCGACGCGGTTCGGATGTGGGAGGCGGCGTCCTGCAGGGACCATCGGGCACCACGGGGCGCGTGATCGCGCTCGTCAACCAAAAGGGCGGGTGCGGCAAGACGACCACCTCGGTGAACTTGGCCGCGTGCCTCGCCGTCAACAAGCGCCGCGTGCTGTTGATCGACCTCGATCCCCAGGCGAACGCGACCGTGAGCCTCGGTGTGGACCCGGGGAGCCTGTCCCGCACGATCTACCAGGTTCTCGTGGACGATGCCGGCGACGACGGCAACGGCGTGGAGATGGCCAGCGTCATCCTGCCGTCCAACGTCGAGCACCTGGATCTCGTTCCCTCGTCGATCGATCTGGCGGCGGCGGAACTCGAGCTGTCCGCGCGCATCGGCCGCGAGAACATGCTGCGCAAGAAGATCGCGCCGGTCCGCGACCGGTACGACTACGTGCTGATCGATACGCCGCCGTCCCTCGGCCTCCTGACGCTCAACGCCCTCGTCGCCTGTCGCGAGGTGATCATTCCGATCCAGACCCACTACTACGCGCTGCTCGGGATGCGCCAGCTGCTCCGCACGATCAAGGTGGTGCGGGAAGAGGTTGGGCACGAGATTGAAATCGCCGGGGTCGTCCCGACAATGTACGATGCCCGAACCAGCATCAGCAAGGAGATCCTGCAGGGGATCAAGGACTACTTCGGGGACAAGATGTTCCGGAGTGTCGTGCACCACAACATCAAGCTCGTTGAGTCGAGCATGGTCGGCGTGCCGGTCTTTGTGCACAATCGCACCTCGCGCGGGGCCCAGGAGTACATGAGTCTCGCCAAGGAGGTGATGGCGCTTGAGCAAGCACCGCGAGGCGCTCCGGCGGGGGATTAGGTCGCTCATCCAGGAGACGTCCCGCGAGCTGGCCGATCTCGAGGGGCGCGACGCGACCGTGGAGGCGCCGGCGCAGGACACAGATAGCGCCCCCGCGGCGCCCCAGGACGCGCCCCATCCCCGCGCGGAGTGGGGCGACGTGCAGAGCGCCGTCGTGGCGGACACGGGAGAGCGGGACGCCGAGGACGCAGCCGCGTCGGACGCCGGGAGTGACGTCGACGAACGGGTGATATTGGACGCCGAGGTGCTCGCCGTCGAGGTGCGGGAAGTCGGTCCCGCCCGCGTCGGACCGGCGTCGCCCGCCCCGCACGCAACCGACGGCGGCACGGGCTGGAGGGATGGGTACGCGCCGCCTGCGGGACGGGTACCCGCGACGGATGCGCCACACGACGGCCATGACGCCCCGGAGCACGCCAAGGAGCATCGTGAACCCGACGGGCGCGATGAGAGTCTCGTCGAGCCGCGGTGGGGTCCGAGGCGTCTTGAGAGTCCACCGGAGCCGCGGACCGCGGCGGAGCGTGAGGCGGCGGCACCACGCGAGGAGGCCGCTCAGGCGGACGCGGCGGTGCGGCAGAGCGCTCCGGCGTCCAAGGCTCATCGGGTCGCCGGGGCGCCGTCAGCCCCGGGGCGCGAGCGGCGGGGGGGTGAGGGAGCGGCCCGGGCGAAGGCGCGGGCACGAAAGACCCGGCCGCGGACGTCCGCCAAGAAGGCGGCCGCGTCGCGTCGGCGTGCCCCGCGCGAGCACCGGCCGGCCGGCGATCACATGCTGCTCAACGGCGTCGAGCCGCGTCAGGTGCAGTCGCGCAAGGGCGTGTGTTCGGCCTATTTCGTGAACAACGAATGCTGGCGTGTATCCGACGCGTACTGCAACACCGCGTTGCACGTGTGCGCGATGCGAGACTGTCCGGTGTACCACCTCCACCAGGAGGCCCTTGAGCGGCGGTTCGCGGCGAAATACAAGCACCTCTGGTGACCGGCGGCACCACGCCCGGCGCGCCGCGGGCGATGCGGTCGGAGGTCAGGTCTCGGGCCCGCGGACGTCAGTCGGTCAGGTTGAGCTCGAGCATCTCGCTGAGATGGTGGATCGTCTGCCACGGCAAGACCCCGCGGTGGCGCAGGTCTTCGAGCGGCCGCCTGTAGGCGATGAACCGCGCCCCGGTCGCTGCGGCCGCGGCACCGTCGACCCACGAATCCCCGATCACGTAGGCGCGGTCGACTCCGCCGAGCCGCCGGATCACCTCACGCACGCCGTCTCCGGCGGGCTTGAGCGTCGCTACGTCGCCGCGAGCGACGACCGTCTCCGCGCAGTGCGCGAGGTCGGCCGCGCGGATTGCTTCGGTCGCGGCGGCGCGCGCGTTGTTGGTCAGAATTGCGATTCGGTACCCTCGGGACGCGAGAGTGCGGAGGACTGCGGGAGCGTCGTCGAGCGCGGCGGCGTCCCGCAGTCCGTCGAGTTCATGTGCCTCGATGATCCGCCACATCTCGGGGGCGACCACGGTGCCGTGTACGCCATCGTGCGCGCTGCCGCACGCGACGAGCTCGGGGATCGCGCGCCGCAGTAGCGCCTCGTCGGAGTCGTCGGTGGCGCCCGCGGCCCGCAACAACGCAATGAGGCTGCGCCGGATGCCCGCGAAATCGATCCGGGAGCCGATCAGCGTGTTGTCCATGTCGAAGATCAGGGCGACTCGCGTCGGCGGCACCATGTGCGCATTGTACGACGCACCGCCCCGCCGCCGCAACCGCAATTGCGCGCGAGGGCGGAGGAGAAGCACGCGCACCCGGCGTACCCGTTACCCATGACGGTTCGGCGGACGCCGGATGCGTGTCCGCAGATTTCCCCGAGGCACCGCCCGGGAGTCACACGCGTTCGCATCGTGTCGGCGATTGTGCGTGGCGGGATCATATGGGCGCTCGCGGCGACCGTCGTGGCGACGGGGTGCGTGGGTCCATTGAGGCTCACGCGCGGTCCCGCCCCGACCCCGCGCCACGCCACCGAGCCGGTGCAGACATCCGGCGGCTTCACCACGTCGAACGCGTTCGTCACCGTCGTGCGCGGGAAGACGGTCCGCCTCTCGCCCGATGCCGCGGCGCCGGTCCTCGATGCGGTATGGCAGGTGCTCGGAGCCGTCCCGGCGATCGCCCCGGAACCCGGGGGGCCGCGCCTGCTGGCGAACCTCCGCATGAACGAGCACCTGGTCGACGTGACGATCTGGCGGACCCAGGCGCTGGATGTGGCAGGGCAGCGGCTCGGCGGTGTGTCCGGCGTCGTCATCCCCTTCACGGGGCTGTGGCGGCACCGCGTCCTGATCGTCCGCGAGGGACAGGTGGACGCGTCGCCGCCGTTGACGGACAGCGCGGAGCTGGCGACGATCGAGCACGCGGTGGACGCGGCGGGCAATCATTCATGATGGACGGGAGCGGTCGCATGGTCGGGACCACGATCGGGCGCATCGGCGAGTACGTGGGCGAGGACGTCGAGATTCGCGGATGGGTCTACAACCTGCGCAGCAGCGGCGCGCTGCGGTTCCTGCTCGTGCGCGACGGCAGCGGGATTCTCCAGGCCGTGGCGGTGCGGGCCGAGCTTCCGGCGGACGTGTTCGAGGCCGTGGGTGCCCTGACGCAGGAGTCTGCCGTCATCGTGGAAGGGCTCGTGCGCGAGGACAAGCGGGCGCCCGGCGGGTACGAGATGGCGCTTCGTCGGCTACAGGTGGTGCACGTCGCGGAGCCGTACCCGATCACGCCGAAGGAGCACGGCGTGGAGTTCCTCATGGATCACCGGCACCTCTGGCTCCGCAGCCAGCGGCAGTGGGCGATCATGCGTATCCGCGCCGAGGTCGAGCGGGCAATGTGCGACCATCTCGACGAGCTCGGTTATCTCCGGATGGATACCCCGATCCTCACGCCGTCCGCGTGTGAGGGCACGACGACGCTGTTCGAGACGCCGTACTTCGAGCGGCGCGCGTACCTCACGCAGAGCGGCCAGCTGTACAATGAGGCCACGGCCGCCGCGTTTGGGCGCGTCTACTGCTTCGGCCCGACGTTTCGCGCCGAAAAGTCAAAGACGCGCCGTCACCTCACGGAGTTCTGGATGTTGGAACCCGAGGCCGCGTACCTCGACCTCGACGGCTATATGGACCTGGCGGAAGGCTTGGTCACGGCCGTGGTGCGGCGGGTGCTGGAGCGGCGGCGCCGCGAGTTGGAGCTCGTGCAGCGCGATCCCGCCGCGCTGGAGGCCGTGCGGCCGCCGTTTCCGCGCATCACGTACGACGAGGCGGTGGAGCGGTTGCGCGCGCAGGGCGCCGCGATCACGTGGGGCGAGGACTTCGGGGGCGACGAGGAGACGGTGCTGAGCCGACAGTTCGACCGGCCGGTGTTCGTGCATCGGTATCCGGCGCGGTGCAAGGCGTTCTACATGCAGCCCGACCCGCAACGCCCCGAGGTCGTGCTGGGCGCCGATCTCCTGGCCCCCGAGGGGTACGGCGAGATCGTCGGCGGAGGCGAGCGCATTCACGACCACGCGCTGCTTGCACGGCGTCTCGACGAGATGAAGCTGCCGCGCGAGGAGTACCAATGGTACTTGGACGTCCGGCGCTACGGCGCGGTCCCCCACAGTGGATTCGGGATCGGAATCGAACGGACGGTGACCTGGATCTGCGGGCTCGAGCACGTGCGGGAGACGATACCCTTTCCGAGGCTGATCAACCGGTTGTATCCGTAGGACCGGGCCGCGGCGGGCCGGAGCGTGCGCGCCCGGCTACTGGACCGGTACGACCTGACCGTTTCCGCTCACGTGTTGGGTGATATCCGCGGGATGGCCCGCGTAGCGCACCCGGCCGGTGCCCGACACGTCGACGGTGAGGCGGTCCCGGGCGGTCACGGTGACGTCCCCGACCCCGCTGATCGCCACGACCGCAGCGTCGGCCGAGAGGTTCCGGGCGTCCACGGCGGCCGTGCCGCTCACCCGGATACGGAGCGCGCGGACCGCGCCGGCGAGCGTGCCGCGCCCGTCGCCGGTGATCTGTACCTCCAGGCCGTCGCCGGTGAGGTGCTCGGCGAGGAGGTCCGCGGTGCCGGTGACGGCGATCGCGGTCACGTCCCGCGTGAAGACATCGAGGCGCGGAGTGCGGGTGGGACGAAGCACCGCGCCGCGCGTGGTGCCGATGGACAGGGTGTCCCCTTTGATCGAGGTCTCGATGTAGGGCAGTAGGCTCGCGTCGGCGTGAATTGTGACGTCGGGAGTCGCGCCGGCAACCACGTGGACATCGTAGGCGCCGGCGACGCGGACGGCGGTGAAGTACGGCATTGCGCGGGCCTGCTCGACGACGCCCCCGGTGCCCTCGATCACGGCGCCCGGCGTTGCGCACCCGACGGCAAGCAGTCCGCAGACCGCGGTCACCGCAGTCCGTCCCGCGCGCCGCGGCCGCCCGGACAGCTTCCGCCCCATCGCCCGCACGCTCCCCCGCGGCCGGCCATCGTCGCGACCGCGTGAGGGGGGGTTCGCCGGGGCCCCGGCGGCGCCTGCCGCCGCCAGGGTGCGATCTCACCCTGCGCCTCCCGCCGGGGCGGTCCTTGTCAGTCGAGCAAGCGCTATGCTATACTCACAGTCGAATCACTAGCGGCGCTAGCGCAAGACGGTGCCCCAATCTTGGCGCGTTCGGGGGAGTGGGTCGTTTGAAACCCACTCTTTCGCTTCTTCAGGAGGCGCCGAAGGCTGGGGCGCGTGTGTGTGAAGGGGAGTCGATGAGACGCCAGGAAGTCGCCGGACAGGTGGTGGCGCTGGCTGCGCCGATCGGGGCTCGGATGGGGCTCGAGATCGTGGACGTCGAGTTGCACGGCGCGGGGCGTCATCAGGTGCTGCAGGTGTTGGTGGATCGGGACGGCGGGGTCGGCGTTGAGGACTGCGCCCGCCTGAGCGAGGCGCTGAGCCGGGAACTGGACCTGTACGATCTCCCGTTGGGAGCGTACACGCTGGAGGTGTCGTCGCCGGGGCTCGACCGGCCGTTGCGGAAACCAGAGGACTTCGTGCGGTTCTCGGGACGCAACGTGGCGGTCACGACGTACGCACCGGTGGACGGCCAGCGGCGGTTTCGGGGACGGCTGCTCGGGTTAGTGGACGGCCGCGTGGCCGTGCGGCTCGACGACGGGCGCGAGGTCCGCTTCGCACCGACCGAGATCGCGCAGGCACGGCTCGTCGTCCACATGGAAGAGTTGCGGCAGGACCTGAGGCGGTCGTAGACGCGCCGGGTGCGCCGCTTCACGACGATCCGGGTGGAGGGTGGGGCGACCGCGGGTTTGGCGGCCGCCGGGGGATGTTGGGGGTGACGCCGGAATGAACAACACGGAGCTGATCAAAGCGATCAAGCAGCTTGAAGAGGAGAAGGGGCTCGGGACCGATGTGCTCGTCGAGGCCATCGAGGCGGCCCTGTTGTCCGCCTACAAGAAGAACTTCGGCGCCGCCGCGCAGAACATCCGCGTCGAGGTGGATCGGACGACCGGCGAACAGCACGTCTACAGCGTCCGGACGATCGTTGAGACCGTGACGGACCCGAACACCGAGGTCCCGCTGGCCGAGGCGCAGACGTGGGACCCGGAGAGCCGGGTCGGCGACATCGTCGAGGTCGAGGTGACGCCGAAGGACTTCGGGCGGATCGCCGCGCAGACCGCGAAGCAGGTGATCGTGCAGCGGATCCGCGAGGCCGAGCGTGACATGGTGTACAAGGAGTTCCGCGACCGCGAGGGCGATATCGTCACCGGAACGGTGCAGCGGGTCGAGCGGCGGAACGTCTACATGGACCTGGGGCGGATCGAAGCGGTGCTGCCGCCGACCGAGCAGGTGCCGCGCGAGGGGTACCGTCAGAACGATCGGGTGAAGGCGTATGTCGTCGAGGTCAAACAGGGGACGCGGGGGCCACAGATCGTGGTCAGCCGCACGCACCCCGGCTTGCTGAAGCGACTGTTCGAGCTCGAGGTTCCGGAGATCTACGAGGGAATCGTGGAGATCAAGGCGATCGCCCGCGAGGCCGGCGCTCGCAGCAAAGTGGCCGTGGTGTCGCGGGATCGGAACGTGGACGCGGTGGGATCCTGCGTCGGCCCGAAGGGTTCCCGCGTGCAGTCGATCGTGGATGAACTGCGTGGCGAGAAGATCGATATCGTCCCCTGGGCGGCCGACTCCGTCACGTTCGTCGCCAGCGCCCTCAGCCCGGCGAAGGTGATTCGGGTCCAGGTGACGGAGGAGACGAAGACCGCGCTCGTGATCGTGCCCGACAATCAGCTCTCGCTGGCGATCGGCAAGGAGGGGCAGAACGCTCGCCTGGCGGCGAAGCTGACCGGGTGGCGGATCGATATCAAGAGCGAGTCGCAGATCAAGGAGTTGGAGGCCCGCAAGATCTTCGCCGACCTTCCCGCGGAGGAGACGGTGCAGTTGCCCGCGGAGGGCGAGCCCGCACCCCTTCCGGAGGAGGCGAGCGTCGGCGGAGGGGAGCCCGCCGTGGCGGCCGTCGTGGACGAGGTCGCCGGGCGCGTCGAGGAGAAGACCGCGGCGGAGTAGCGATGCCCAGGGTGCGCAAGGTTCCTCAACGGCAGTGCGTGGCGTGCGGGCGGACTCGGGGCAAGCGTGACCTGGTACGCGTCGTCCGCACGCCCGCCGGGGACGTGCGCGTGGACGTCACAGGGAGGCTGGCCGGGCGAGGCGCCTATGTGTGTCCGGAGCCCGACTGCGTGGACCGGGCGGTGCGCGACGGCCGCCTCGCGGGAGTGTTGGAGCAGCCCCTGCCGGACGGGTTGCTCGATGCCCTGCGAGAGGCGGCGGCCCGGGACGCGACGCCTCGTGCCCCGGTCGTGCGTCGGGTTTCCCTGAGGCAAGTGCAGGAGGCCGGGCGCGGAAACGCGGCACCGCGGGGTATCCGGGACGCGGCGGCGCAGGCTCCGATAGGTCTGAACAGGCGTGAAACGGAGGGATCGTCGTGAAGGTCCATGAGCT
>DATGJN010000074.1 GCA_035295165.1 bacterium | reverse complement strand
CGTGGCTTCCCGCGGCGTGTTCGCCCGCAACGATCCCGCAGTGCGCCGTCTCGAGGGTCTGCCGCGGGAGACGGGGTGGCTCGCCGGCGGCGGGGCGACGGAGATCGAGATTGACGAAGCCGGCGTCCGGTTTGTCGTGGACGTGGCGCGGGGGCAGAAGACCGGGTTCTTTCTCGATCAGCGAGAAAACCGGATCCGCGCCGCGGAGCTCGCCGCCGGCCGCACGGTCCTCGACTGCTTCTCCTACACGGGCGCGTGGGCGTTGCACGCCGTCCATCACGGCGCCGTCTCCGTGACGGGGATCGAGGCGTCGGAGGAGGCCGTCGCGATCGCCGGCCGGAACGGCGCGCTGAACCGCGCCGGCGACCGCTTCCGCCTCATCACCGGCAACGCGTTCGACGAGCTGCGCCGTCTGAGCGGTGAGCGCGCCCGCTTCGACCTCGTCGTCCTCGACCCACCCGCGTTCGCCAAGACGCGTGGTGCGCTTGCCTCCGGGCTCGCGGGCTACAAGGAGATCAACCTGCGCGCGCTCAAGCTCACATCGCCAGGCGGCTGGCTGGTGACGTGCTCGTGCTCGTACCACGTGGACGAGACCGCGCTCCGTGAGACGGTGTGGCAGGCCGCCTGCGACGCGCGCCGTTGGATCCGGCTCGTCGAGAGTCGCTCGCAGGCGCGCGACCATCCGGTCCATCCCGCGATGCCTGAGACGCGCTATCTGAAGTGCCTCATCTTCGCGGTGGAGTGAGGGCGAGCCGGCTAACGCCGCCGGGGCGCCGCCGCGCCAGGAGATTGTTGCAGTCCGCCGGATGCCCCTATATAATGTAGGCGAAGATGCGGTACGCTATAGTAGTGGCCTCGGCCAGAGGAGAGCCGCCAGAGGGCTTCTCCTCATTGTCTTTTTGCGGGGTCAAACCGATCCGTCGACCGGGCGGGTCGGACTCCGGAAAGGCCAGGTGAGGTGAGTGGTGGTGGCAGGCCACCAGATCCACATTACCGACAACCTCGACCTTCTGCTCGCCGTGTTGCCCCCGGACATTCGTCGCAGGATCGAATCGCACGAGGACGTCGACGGCCTGATCGAGGTGGTGCTCGACCTCGGCCGGGAGCCCGAGGCGCGGTTTGCGGGCCGGGCGGTGCGGCTGTCGGACGAGTTCATCGCGCGGGAAGAGATGCAGTACGTGACAAGCCGCGTGGGGACGTTCGGCAAGGACAACCGCGCGGGCATCGAACGCACGCTCCACCGCATCTCGGCGATCCGGAACCGCGTCGGAGACATCATCGGCCTGACCCTGCGCGTCGGGCGCGCCGTGTTCGGGACCGTGGACATCGTGCGGGACGTGATCGAAGCGGGGCAGAGCGTGCTGCTGCTCGGCCGGCCGGGCGTCGGGAAGACCACGCTGCTGCGCGAGAGCGCGCGGGTGTTGAGTGACGAGGTCGGCAAGCGGGTCGTGATCGTCGACACGAGCAACGAGATCGCGGGCGACGGCGACATCCCGCATCCCGGGATCGGCCGCGCGCGCCGGATGCAGGTGCCCTACCCCGAGCTGCAGCACGCGGTGATGATCGAGGCCGTGGAGAATCACATGCCTGAGGTCATCGTGATCGATGAGATCGGGACCGAGGCCGAGGCGCTCGCGGCGCGGACGATCGCGGAGCGCGGCGTCCAGCTGATCGCCACGGCGCACGGGAACACCCTGGACAACCTGTTGCAGAACCCGACCCTCTGTGATCTGATCGGCGGGATTCAGGCGGTGACGCTGAGCGACGAGGAAGCGCGCCGCCGGGGCACGCAAAAGACAGTGCTGGAGCGCAAGGCGCCTCCGACGTTCGACGTCGTCATCGAGATCCAGGAGAAAGACCGACTGGCGGTGCATCACGACGTCGCCCAGGTCGTGGACCGGTTCCTGCGGGGGACGATGCCGCGGCCGGAGATTCGGACCCGGACGGCCGAGGGCGAGGTGCGGATTAGCAGCGGCGAGGCCCACGAGCCGCCGCCGTCCGCGAACGGGTACCGGCCCGGCGGGGGCGCGACCCCCACCGTACCGCACAAGGTGGTGCGGATCTATCCGTACGCCGTCAGCCGAAATCGCCTGGAGCGGGCCATCCGCGAGCTACGCGTCCCGGCCACCATCGCGGACACGCTGTACGGGGCGGACGTGCTGTTGACGCTGAAGTCGCAGGAGAAGCGGCAGCCGAAACGGCTTCGAGAGGCCGGAACCCGCGGGCTTCCTACGCACGTGATCAAGAGCAACACCCTGTCACAGATCGAGGCGGTGCTGCGGGAGATCTTCGGCGTGGAGGACCGGCTGAGTGCTGAGGAGATCGCGCTCCGCGAGGTGGAGGAGGCGATCTCGGAAGTGATGTCGGCCGCGCAACCGGTCGAGCTGTCCCCCCAGAACTCGTACGTCCGCCGGCTCCAGCACCAGCTGATCGAGCGCTACGGTCTCGCCTCGGAGAGCAAGGGGAGCGACCCGTTCCGGCGGGTGGTGATCTATCCGCAGTGACACCTCCGATGCGGCTCCCCGGGAGCACGCTGGCCTCTTCCTGACGCTGGAGGGGCCCGAGGGCGCCGGCAAGACCACGCAGGGCGGTCTGCTCGTGGACGCGCTCCGCAAGGCGGGGCGAACCGTGCTTCGCCTCCGCGAGCCCGGGGGCACGGAGGTCGGCGAGCGGATCCGCTCGCTCCTGCTCGATCCGCGCCACGGTGAACTGTCCCCCCGCACCGAGATGCTGCTGTTCGCGGCGTCGCGCGCGCAGCTCGTCGCCGAGGTGATCCGTCCCGCGCTCGCCGCGGGGGCGGTCGTGGTCTGCGATCGGTACGTGGACGCGTCCCTGGCGTATCAGGGCGTCGGGCGCGGCCTTGGGATCGACGTCGTGCGGACCGTGAACGAGGTCGGGACGGGAGGGTTGCTTCCCGACCTGACCCTGCTGCTCGACATCGATCCGGCGGTGGGGTTGCGGCGGGCGCGTCAGGCGTCCGCCGGCACCGGCCGGGCGGACGGGTGGGACGGGGGGGACCGCCTCGAGCGGGAGACGGTGGCGTTTCATGACAGGGTCCGAGAGGGGTTTCTCGCCCTCGCCGTGAATGAGCCTCGGCGAATCCGGGTCGTCGACGCACGCGGGTCGGTGGACGACGTGCACCGGGCGATCTGGTATGTGGTGGACGGATTACTGCGCAGCGCGCAAGGGCCCGAGAGGAGGGACCGTTCTTGAAGTTGATCCTCTCGATCGTCCAGGAGAAAGACTCCCGGCGTCTCATGGAGGCGCTCGTCGCCGCCGAGTTTCAGGCAACGATGCTCGCCAGCACCGGCGGGTTCCTCCGCGAGGGCAACTCCACGATCTTGATCGGCACCGACGAGGACAGAGTGGATGCGGCCCTCGCCGTCATCCAGAAGACATGCCGGGTGCGCGAGCAGCTCGTCAGCCCGTTGCCGCCGGTCGTCGAACCCGTGGATTCCTACATCTCGTATCCCGTGAAGGTCCAGGTCGGGGGCGCAACCGTGTTCGTGTTGGACGTGGAGCGGCTCGTCAAGATCTGACCGGCGCCGAGTGCCTTTCCGCGACCTGATCGACCAGCGGCACGCCCAGGCCCTGCTCCGCGGGGCGCTCCGGAGCGGCCGCGTCTCCCACGCCTATCTCTTTGTCGGTCCATCCGGGGTCGGTCGCCTGACGGCGGCGCGCGCCTTCGCCCAGGCGCTGCTGTGTGCCGAGGGCGGCGACGACGCCTGCGGACGGTGCCCCGCGTGCCGCAAGGTCGTCGCGGGCGCGCATCCGGATCTGCGCGTGATCTCGGCCGGGCGGAGCGAAACCGGGGCGGAGCGACGGGCGGTCGGCATCGACCAGATCCGCGACCTCAAGCGGGAAGCCGCCTACGGTCCGTACGAGGGTTCGCGCAAGGTGTTCGTCGTCGAGGACGCCGAGGCGATGCGCGCGGAGGCCGCTAACAGTCTGCTCAAGATCGTGGAGGAGCCTCCGCAGGGGATCGTGATCATCTTGATCTCAGAGTCCACGACGGCGCTGTTGCCCACGCTGGTGTCGCGCTCGCAGTTCGTCCGCTTCTCGTTCGTGTCCGCGCCGGAGATCGCCCGCGCGTTGACCGAGCGGGCCGGGGTGCCCCCAGACCGCGCGGCGTTTCTCGCGGCCATCTCGGGCGGACGAGTCGGTGTCGCGCTCGCCGCCGCGGCGGCCGGAGAGGCGCCATTTGATCGTCGCGCCGAGGTGCTGCGCACGCTCGAGCTTGTCGAACGCGGCGATGCCGTGCAGCGGCTCGACGCGGCCGAAGCGGTGGCGAAGCAGAAGGACGAAATCGAGCGGTGGCTCGACGTCGCGCTGCTGTGGGTGCGCGACGTGGTCGTCTGGCAGGAGGCGGGGGAGGCGGCGCAGCTCGCAAACCTGGACGCCCGCGCGGAGGTGGTGGCGTGGGCGGCCCGCACCTCGCCCGCCGCCCTGCGCCGGACCGCGGCCGCCATCGAGGAGGCCAAGACGAACCTCCGGCGCAATCTCAACCCGCGCCTGGTGCTGGAGACGCTCTTTGCCCGCATGGACCTGGGCGCGCCTGCGACGCCGCGGCGGTAAGCGGCGATCGCGCGCGGCCAGGTCAGGCGTTGGCGGCCCCGCTGAGCGTGGCACGGTGGGACAGATGAACAGGACGATGGAGAAAGCCGAACGGGTGCGGCGGGCGCTCGCGGGCGCGCCGGTCGACCGGCCGCCGATCAGTTTCTGGTGGCACCACTTCGCCCGCGAACACACCGCGGACGAGCTCGCCGCCGAGACCGTCGAACAGTTCCGGCGGTACGACTGGGATATCATCAAGATTCAGAGTCGCGCAACCGTGTTTGCGGAGGGGTGGGGCGTCCGGTATCAACCGTCGACGGCGCGTGCGGTCGCCCCGGTGATCACGGCGTGGCCGGTGCGGTCGCCCCAGGACCTTGCGAGCGTGCGTCCGCTTGATCCCTCTGCCGGCGTGCTCGGGGAACAGGTCACCGCGCTCCGTGCCGTGCGCCGCGCCGCGGGCGCGGGAGTGCCGATTCTCCAGACCGTGTTTGCCCCGGCGATGGTGCTGTCGTACATGCTCGGCGGATCACCAGATCGAGAACCGCGCCTACTGGACCTCATCAGGCACCACCCGGTCGAGGCGCATCGGGCGTTGACGGCGATTCGTGACACCCTGATCGGCTACACGCGGCTCGCGTTGGAGAACGGGGCGGACGGGATCTTCTTTGCGGTCAAAGCGGCCAGCGCCGATCAGATGACGCGTTCGGAGTACGCCGAATTCGGGCTGCCGTACGACCGCGACCTGCTTGCGACCGCCGCGCCGGGGTGGGCGAACATGCTGCATCTCTGCGGCCCGCGCCTCTACTTCGACGTCGCGGACGACCTGCCCACCCCGCTCCTCAACTGGGCGCTGGACGCAGGCAATCCCGGGCTGGCGGTAGGTCGCGACCGAACCAACCGCGCCGTGATCGGAGGGGTTAGCGCCAAACCGCGGATCCGCGAGATGTCACCGCAGGCCCTGACCGCCGAGGTGGCCGCCGCACTCGACGACACCCAAGGAGTGCGGGTCATGATCGGCCCAGGGTGCTCCATCTCGCCCGACACGCCAGAGGAAAACCTCCGCGCCCTTCGATCGGCGGTCGAGCGCGACGGCGGTCGTCGCGGATAACGGCCCGGGAGCGGGGGCCGACCGCGCGCGGGTCAGCGAATGAACGCGCGAATCAGGAACAAGACGACGAGGATGCCGAGCGCAATCGCCCACCACGGGATCGCCCGCCGCGTCCGCGGCGGGCGGTCTCCGCTCGTCGCGCACGTTTCACAGTAGTTGCCGGTCGACGTCCGCACCAGGCATCGCGCGCACAGCGCCTTGCCGCAGTTGGAACAGTAGCCGAGCGCGATGCGGTCGGGATGGTTCGCGCACTTCATGGCCGCGGGCGCTCCGCCCGCGCCGCGGCCCGCAGCCGCTTGAGAATGGCGATGTTCCGTCGGTCCGGCCCGGCGTGCGCGAACCCGGGCGTCTCGATCATCGCCGGCAATCGGCCCAGCGCCGGATGCGCGAACACCGCGCGAAACCCCCGGCGCCCGATCCGCCCCTCGCCGATATTCTCGTGGCGGTCCAGGCGCGATCCCAGCGCGCTCTTGGAGTCGTTCAGGTGGAGCACGTGCAGGTGGCGGAGGCCGACGGTTCGCGCGAACGCATCCACGGTCGCCGCGACGCCGTCCGGCGTCCGCAGATCCCACCCCGCGGCGAAGAGGTGAGCGGTGTCGAGACACACGCCGACCCGGCGGGCGGCTCCGACCTCGTCGAGGATGTCCCGCAGTTCTTCGAACCGCCCGCCGATCGTGCCGCCCGCGCTGCCCTCCAGCAGCAATCTGGCGCGAGCGCTCTCTCCGAGGGCGGACCGGACGGCGCCGGCGATGCGCCGGCGGGTCTCCGGCCAGGAGACGCCCGGGGCGGCGCCGATGTGCGTGATCGCGGCGTAGCCGCGGAGCGCGTCCACGCCTTGGAGCGTGTGGGCGAGCGCGGCGACCGACCGCCGGCGCAGCGCCGGGTCGGGTGTGGCGAGGTTGATCAGATACGGCGCGTGGGCAACGAGCGGATCCAGTCCCGCCGCGCGGCGGCGCTTCCGGAACTCCGCCAGATCCGCATCCGGATACGTGACGAGACGCCACTGGCGCGGGCTGCCGACGAAGATCTGCAAGCACTCGCACCCGATCGCCTGGGCGCGCGGGATCGCCTCGTAGAGGTGGCCGCTGATGGACACGTGGGCGCCGATGGGCACGGACCAGTGGTTCGGGACGGTCGGGGGGCGTTCCCTGCGTTGTGGGCGCCGGGGGGCCGACGCCATGACGCCGGTCACCGCGGCGCGCGCGCGGTTGCGAGACCCTCCAGGAACTCCGTCAACCGGTCGTACCAGCGGATCTGATCCTCGATCCGGAAGTGCGCGTTGGCGGGGCTTGGGTTCGGCACAACAAACACGCGGGTGTCCCCCACCGTCAGCGACTGCGCGCCGAGCGGCCAATCGGAGCGCGCTTCGCCAAGCGCGTAGCGCGCAAACGCCCGGTACGCCGTCACCCCATGGAAGCACGCCGTGCGCGGCCGGCAACTCTCGAGACGGTGCAGCAGGCGGGGCGCCCAGGTCCGGAAGTCGGCGGGCCGGAGCGCCGCGGCGTTGCGGCTCGGGACCTTCACGACGTCTGTGAACCCGATGCCAAATCGCAGCAGGCGGCGGTCGTCTTCCGGCCCGAGCATGGTTCGCCCGAGCTCTGCGCGCACCGGTGCCGACAGCGTCGAGTGAGAGAACGCCGGCCAGAACCGGCTCGTCGTCCGCGCGAAGTAGTGCCCGCGCTCGACGGAGTAGAGCCCGGGGTTGATGCCGACGAACACCAGGCGAAGATGGGCCCGGAGGTAGTCCGGCAGTGTGCGGAATGAATACGGCGCGGCCACGCGGCGTTGGTTCTACGGGTGCGGCTCCGTCACCCGTCCCGTTGGCGGACCGGCGTTCCTGCCGAACAGTCGCATGAGGCGATTCCGAGCGCATGTGGGGCGAAGGAGCCTTTCATCGGTTGTGTAAGTGGGACATTGGCGGATACAGCGGGCTGTCGCCTCCACGACATAGCGCCGAGGGCGGTCCCGATGGACCCAAGACTCCGATACACGCCCGCATGTGGCTGACGAAAACTCTCGTCATCTTGGCGCACGCCGTCGTCGGGTGGGCCTTGTGCGGGGCCATCATCGCGATTGGGCGGCGCACGACCTCGATGCGCACCGCGCTGATCATCCATGCCGTCGCAGTTCCGATCCTGTTCGGTGTGTTGTCGTTTGTCTACTTCAGTGTCTTTGCGTACACGACCCCGTTGCAAACTGCCGCGATCTTCGTCGCGGTCGCGATGCTCTTGGACGTCGTGGTGGTCGCGCACCTTATCGAGAGGAACTTTGACATGTTCAAGAGCGTGCTCGGAACGTGGATTCCGTTCGGACTGATCTTCGCATCGACGTATCTCTGCGGCGTGTACCTGGTCAGGAAATAGGATCGGGGTGCCAGACGAGGCGCCGGCCACGATACCCTGGTACCTACCGCTAGGCGTAAACGTGAACAGCGGCGCGCTCGCCGTTGTTCCCTTCGTATCGAGCCGGGATCGTTCGGCCATCCTCGCTCCTTCGCACACCCCCGGTCGCACGGGAGCCTCCGCCTGTGGTGGCGCCGTGAGCGTACCTGGCCGGTGGGTTGTCCGCACGAAACCTGGCAATATCACGGCCGGCTGCTCACGGAGCGCATCGTTCTCTTGATCGCGTCGCTTCGGGTTTCGGGCTTCGGAGAGATGGGGAACACTGTCAGGCCGTCGCGCCTGCCACGAGGGAGACGACGAGAACAACAACATGGAGGTGACGACAATGCCGGTGCTTCTTGTGTGGTTTCTGGCCGGAGTTGCCGTGACCGCAGTCGCGGCTCACGCGGCCAGGTAACGTAGGCTGAGAAAGGCCCCGGGGTCGACCTGCCCTGAGGCCTTTTCCCTTTGTGGCGGCGCTGCGTTACGCGCCGCCACCCTCTGGGAAGCATGCACTACCGGGGGCGATAGGCGGTGATGCCATGATTATCGGACAGCTGATCTTGGTCATCGCGGTATTGGCCGTCGCGGTGGCGAGGCCACGCTGG